>JBFFCW010000159.1:0-8425 GCA_041559695.1 Desulfobacterales bacterium | reverse complement strand
CGTATCGCCTGGATCCAGTGTGTGGGATCGCGTGACAGCCATATGGGAAACGATTATTGTTCCGCCGTTTGTTGCATGTCCGCCACCAAACAGGCCATGATTACCAAAGAACATGCCCGCAACATCGACACCAGCATATTTTTCATTGATATTCGTGCCCACGGTAAAGGATTCGATCGGTTTTATGAGCGGTCCAAATCAGAAAATGGCGTGCGCTATGTGCGGTCGTTGATCTCCAGAGTAATTCCAAACCCAGAAGATGATACCTTGAGCATTTCTTACGCCGCACCGGACCATCTTCTGCAGGAAGAAGCATATGATTTAGTCGTTCTTTCCGTCGGTCTTTGCCCGAATGCGTCCACTGTGCAATTGGCAGAGCGCCTCGGCATACCCTCAAATGAGCAAGGCTTCTGCGCCTCCGATCCGTTGGACATCGTCGCAACTTCAAAACCGGGCGTCTATGTCTGCGGTGCCGCTCAGAGTCCCAAAGATATTCCGGACGCGGTCCAACAGGGCAGCAGCGCAGCAGCGCAGGCAACCGCCCTGCTGGCCGATGTGAGAGGTTCACGGGTAACAGCCCCTCCCGTCCATGTGGAACGCAACGTCAGTGGAGAAGCGCCTTGCATCGGGGTTTTTGTCTGTCATTGCGGCATCAATATTGCCGGTGTCGTTGACGTCGAGACCGTTGCCGAGTTTGCCGCCACCCTGCCGAATGTCAAATATGCCACCCACTGCATGTTTGCCTGCTCCACCGATCAACTCCAGGAAATTAAACAGGCCATCAAAGATCATGGTCTCAATCGGGTGGTCGTGGCGTCCTGTACCCCTCGAACCCATGAGCCGCTTTTTCGCAACACTCTGCGTGAAGCCGGTCTCAATCCCTATCTCTTTGAACTGGCCAATATCCGCGAACAGGATGCCTGGGTGCATCAGTCAGAACCGGAAACTGCAACGCAGAAAGCGAAAGAACTGGTGCGAATGTCTGTTTCCCGCGCCCGTCTATTGGAACCGCTTTACGAAACTTCTTATGCTGTAGTTCCAGCAGCCCTGGTCATTGGAGGTGGTCTCGCCGGTCTTAGCGCCGTACTAAGCTTTGCGGAACAGGGATACAGGGCCACACTGGTAGAACGGACCGCAGAATTAGGCGGCAATGCCCGCACGCTTTATTACACGGAAGACGGCGCCCACCCGGCACTGTATCTTCAAGATCTAATTCAGAATGTTGAAAATCAACCCCTGATCACTGTTTACAAAGAAACCCAGGTGGTATCCATTACCGGAAGCTGCGGGAATTTTACTTCAACCATTTCGGAAAAGGGCCAATCCCAAACCATCTCTCACGGCGTTGTCGTTGTCGCTACCGGTGGCCAGGAATTTAGGCCTTCGGAATATCTTTATGGAGAACATCCGCGAGTCATCACCCAGAAAGAATTTGAAGAATTGCTGAATTCAGAGCCTGATAAAGCCAGGCGGCTGCAGCGGATATCTATGATTCAATGTGTCGGTTCCCGCGAACCGGAGAACCTTTATTGCAGCCGCGTCTGCTGTACGGCTGCCGTCAAGAACAGTTTAAAGTTAAAAACCATTAACCCGAATGCCCAGATATCTGTCCTGTACCGGGATATTCGAACCTTTGGTTTTAAGGAAAGCCATTATTCGGAAGCTCGACGGCAGGGTGTTCGTTTTTATCGATATGCGCTTGAACGTAAGCCCCGGGTAACGCAACAAGGCGATGCACTTGGCGTTTCCGTTTTTGATGCACACTTACAGGCGACGGTTCAAATGCAAGCTGATCTAGTGGTCTTAAGTGCCGCGATTCGTCCCAGACCGGAAAGCCAGGAGTTGGCCGAAGCAATGCGCCTGCCGCTGGATGAAGATGGATTCTTTATGGAAGCCCATCCGAAACTGAGACCTCTTGATTTTGCGGCACCCGGCTTTTATCTGTGCGGTCTGGCACAGGGCCCTAAATTTGCCAACGAAAGCATTGCACAGGCGCGCGGTGCGGTTTCGCGGGCCGTCACCGTGCTGTCCCGGAAAAAAATCGTCGCTGAAGGCATGATCAATCGTGTGGATGCCGAACTTTGTCGGGCGTGTGGTGAATGTGAAAAGGCCTGTTGTTTTGAGGCCATCAATGTCAAGCAAGGCGCCAGAGGCCGGAAGCAGGCTATGGTGACCGAGGCGCTATGTACCGGCTGCGGTGTCTGTAATGTCGCCTGCCCAACCGGAGCGGCGTCCTTATCTCATTTCAAAGATGAGCAAATCAATAGGATGATTGATGATTGACGGTCTAATATAAAGTCAGAAAAGCGAGATTTTTTCAAGCGTGTTTCGTATTTGGTGTTTGGTGTTTAGCATCCTAACAATCTGCAATAAGATCATCTATTTCATACAAAACACAAAATACGAAATACCAAACACCTGATGTATTCGACTTTTTACGAATTCATCAGTGTTAAATATTCAATTTTCAATATTCATTTTTTACTTGAGAATATCCATGACTTCAGATCAACAACCTCAAATTTTAGCTTTTGTTTGCAATTGGTGCGCCTATGCCGGCGCTGATCTGGCAGGGGTTTCCCGCATCCAGTACCCAAGCAATGTGCGCTTGATTCGCCTGATGTGTACGGGCAGGGTCAACCACGGATTCTTGCTAAAGGCTTTCCTGAAAGGGGCAGACGGGTTACTGGTGTCCGGCTGACACATCGGCGACTGCCATTACCTGGAAGGTAATGTGAGATGTCAGAAGGTAATAGAAGAAACCTGGGAAATCCTCAGACTGCTGGGAATCGATGAGCGCCGTCTGCGGTTAAAATGGATTTCAGCTTCCGAAGGGGCTGCCTTTGCCGAGGAAATTCACAATTTTGTTGAATTACTCAAAACGTTTAAGCCGGAATATACTATTGAAAATTGAAAATCTTGTAAAAAGGCAGAAAAACAACCTTTTTACGAGTGTGTTTTGTATTTGGTGTTTGGTGTTTAGTGTTTAGTATTCTAACATGCCGATTTAGCATCATCGATTTCATACCAAATACCAAACACGAAACACCAAACACTTGATGAATTCGACTTTTTACGAATTCATCAATATTCAATCATTTGAAAATATGGATAAGCCAAAGCATCTTTCCCTAAAACAAATCGACTACTGCATGGAATGCGGCCTGTGTACCGGAAGCTGCCCCATCAGCCGTGAACTGTCTAAATTTTCACCGCGACAAATGATCAAACAGGCCGTGCTGGATCCGGACGGCGGCCTGCAGAAGAGTCATGAAATCTGGGCCTGCCTGAGCTGTGCGGCGTGCAGCGAACGCTGTCCGGCAGAGATTGATTTTCCTGAATTCATCAGTACTCATCGACAGGAAGCCCGCGAAGCCGGCAATTTTCCTCAAGAAAGCCACCACGGCATCCTCCAGGCCATCACCGGTCTGCAAACCTGCGATTTAAAACAGCAGCGCACCCAGTGGGCCCATGAAGCCGGCGCTTTTAGTGATAGCGGGGAATATTTTTATTTTGTGGGGTGTCTGCCGTTCTTTGACGTGACCTTCCGATATATGAATCTGTCTCCCCTTGAGAACGCGCGCAGTGTGCTCGGGTTGCTAAATAAAATGGGGATCGAACCGGTCATCAGCAATCATGAACGCTGCTGCGGGCACGATGCCTTGTGGTGCGGAGACCAGACCACCTTCCGTAAGCTGGCCGGATGGAATCTTGAAGTGATCAAATCCTCCGGTGCTAAAACCGTACTTTTCAGCTGCCCGGAGGGGTATGTCACCTTTAAAAAATATTATCCCAAATATTTTGGCGAGCTGCCTTTTGATGTCCTGCATCTGACGGAATTTCTGGCGCGCGAATTGCCGGATGCAGGCTTATCCTTTCAGCCGTCTTCTGGCGCCACGATCACCTATCATGACCCGTGTCGTTTGGGTCGCCTGGCAGGGATATACGAACCGCCCCGTCAGCTTTTAGAATCACTTCCCAATACTGAACTCGTGGAGATGGAACGCAACCGTCAAAATGCGCTTTGTTGCGGAACCAGCGCCTGGATGGAGTGCTCAAGCTATTCAAAAGCCATTCAGGTGGAGCGCATGCAGGAAGCCGTCCAGACCGGAGCGCAAACCCTGATCACCGCCTGTCCCAAATGCCAGATTCATTTTTCGTGTGCCCTGGACTGCATGACATCAGATGTGAGGATAACCGATCTCTATACCTACCTCAACAAGCGGCTGACGGCCGTTTAAATCCGAATAATCATAGTCCAATAAACAATGACAATTCTGCTTTGAAGCAATCTTGTCGGCCTTGACAGCAGCCCGCAGGCGCATGGAGGGATTGGTGTTTGTCTCGCAAATAATTGGAAGCCGTCACAAAAAGGTGTTTTGGCCTCCCGCCTTTGGCGGGATTGGTGCCTCGCCGCGATCTTGAACCAAAATTCTATTTTTGAGATAGCTTCTAGAAGTTAACTGCGGATAAAGGCGTTAACCGCTCCGAATGCGGTGGCGATGGCAAGACCGGCACCACATTTCATGCGCTTCCAGTCATTGTGGGCCAGAATGGAACCGGCGGCAAAAAGCGTTTCAAAAGCCGGGCCACCCGAATCATCGAGGGGACGAAACGCGTCATCAATTGCCAGGCCGGCCTGATTAATTAAATGTCCGCGGGGATCTAAAAAATCCCGGTTATGCCAATCAGGCCTTTCGTCTGGCTGGTAAACCGGTAAATCAAAGATCGTTTCGTGGATACGGGTTCTGTCAGCATGCAAACCGCCGCCGATAAATCGGCCACTGGCCAATATAACACTCCGGGAGTCGACGATGTGCTCGACACCGTCTCGGCCGATTTGGGTTTCAAAATGTCCACCTGCCGTCTGTCGCACCTTTAAAGCCCGGGTTAAAGAAAAGTATTGAACGCCTTTTAAGCGCAGCCCCCGTTCAAACGCTTCCTTAAGGCGCAGTCCGGGAACCGAAGGGGGAATGGTGGGGATTTCAAAAATCGGAACACCGATCAACGCCTCAAGGTGGGATATGACCTCATGTGTCCGATAAAGCCCCAAAATGGCCGGCAGCCCCACAAACTTTGATTTTTTTACAAAGGGGCGCACGACCTGCGCCAATTTCTCCCGATTGCGCGACAACAGCAATGCATTGGCCATATGTTCCGTATACACTTCGTTCAGATGATCGCTATCCGGAAATGAGATCCGCGCCGAACGTAAATTAGACCATCCAGCATGTAAGGCGGCCACAATTTGGCGGGCGCTGAATCCCTTCAAACCCCGGATATCAACAATCAGACAGGCCGGTTTTTCGTTCAGCGTCTCGGTCCCCTTCCACATAGTATGCGGGACAGCGTATGTGGATTTTATCGTTCCCAGCGAAGTCAGTACGCCGGTGTTACGCTCGATGTTTCTGTGATAGGTAAGACCGGTTTCCGCCAAAAAGGCCAGGATTTCATCAAAGGCAGCTTTGATGTCCTCTTTTTTTAGCCGCGCATAGGGGTGATCGGGTATGTCCCGTACCAGTGCATCTATCGCGGCCCAGGGATCGCTCCACAGCCGCTTTTCACTCACCGCGTGTACGCCGAGCAGGTCCAGCAAGCCGCTGGCAAAAATAATTTCTCCGGTATGCCCCATCTGCACGACAGATAGGCCTCTTGCAGCAGCAAAAAGAGCCGCGGCCATTCCGGCTAAACCGCTGCCGATCACGCAAACATCGCATTCGATAGGTTTCGAATCAGCCATCGAGCACTAATTCCTTTGTTACCAAATTGAAGAGATCAGATTTTATCTTATAGAAGGGTTCAAAGGTTCAGCGTTCAAGGTTATCCTAACCCTGAACCTCTGAACCCAGAACCCTGAACCCTTGATTTACAACTCCAACCCAAACAATCCGCAATACAAGGCTTCCAGGAGCTCTGATTGCACCAGCTGTTTATCCCAAAGTGTGGGGTATTGCCCATACCAGCGCTTGCCGAGGAACTCTCTGAGGCCGGCTAAACACTGATCGAACGTCAGCTCACCCTGATCAAACAAATAAGCGGTCACACGAACACCGCAAAATGTACCCTGGCAGGCACCTTTGCCGATTCGGCTTCGCAGGGAGATGGCCTTAAGATCCGGTTGACCGTCCTGCTTGCGAATCGCGTCAACAATGGAATCCACTGCGCTTTTTGGCACCATTTCACATTCGCAAAGTAAAATGTCTTCGGGCTCATGTTTTTGCATCCACAATTTTGGCGCCAATCCGGGTTGGGTCCATTTTCCCGGTTGCGTTTCCGGCAGCGGTTCGATTCGGGTTAGACAGGGTTTGGAAACGCCCATTCGGCCGCATATCAGATTGGCCGTTTTTTCCGCCATGAGCCGGTAGGTGGTCAGCTTGCCACCGGAAATCGTCGTAAAGTTTTCAAGGCCTTCTTCAGCATGATCAATGAGCGCAAACCCCCGGCTCACATCGCGGTCATCGGACGCAGACTTGGATCCAACCAGCGGTCGGACACCCGCATACGCCCGGATATATCGCGCTGTCTCCAGGGCAGGGATCATCTTTACAGCCTCACCTACCATGGCATCGACCTCCTCGACGGTCGGATACACCTGGTCCAGGTTGTCGATGCGAATAGAAGTGGTCCCGAGAATGGACACCGTGCCGCCCGGCACCAGGATGTCGGCATTGGCTGAGGCACGCAGACGATTCACCACCCGATCCGTTATTCTATTGTGGGTGACCAAAAGGCTGCCTTTAGAACAGATAATGTCAATTTCCAGACCTGCCAGGGCGGCAATCTCACCGGCCCAGGCACCGGCAGCGCTAACCACCTGATCGGCTTCGATAATGGTTTCTTCACCGGTGATAATGTCCTGCAAATGCGTGGCTCTGATTTTTTTCCCGCTTTTCTCAAACCCAACCACTTTCGTAAACCGCAGCAAAGTGCAACCCAGTTCCTGCGCCTGGGCAATATTCTCTAATGATAGTTTAAACGGATCAATCGAGGCATCTTGCACCTCATAGGCCGCAATCAATTTATCGGAAAGGGTCGGTTCGAGTTCACGGGCCGCCTTCACATCCAATTCTTTCACAGGAATATCACACTGGGAGCACAGGTGCGGAAAATCAGCCACATACTTTTCATCGTCTCCTTCCACTGCCACGAACAAACCACCAGCGTCTTCAATACACTGGGGTGCCATTTGTTTTAAGAGCGCCCCTTCTTCACGGCATTCTATAGCGCTGCCCTGATCAGATGAGACATAGCGGGCGCCGCTGTGCAACAGGCCATGATTGGCACCGGACGTTCCGGCGTTAATGTCACCCTGTTCGACCAGAATCGATTGAACACCACGGAGCGCGAGATCACGAGCAAGACCGGTGCCCGTTGCGCCGCCGCCGATAATCAAGACTTGAGTCTCAGATTGAGTCACTGCTGATTCGTTCCCTATTGGTTCAGTGCCCGCGTAAAATTTTATTCATTTCCCGAATGAGGCTTTTTTCTTTTCCAATCGCTATCATGGTGGCCGCCGCCAGGCGATGACAGGCATCTGAAAATCCGCCCAGTCGATCGGTTGCCTCCGGCAAAAAGGTGTTCAGCCCCCTGGCAGTTCTTTTTTTAATTCTGTCTTCCAGTGGAGCCGGTGCCCGCATGGAAATATTGACAGCCTGCAGCGGCAGATGACCATAGCGCGGAATCTCGTCGGGAATCAATTGAAATCCAGCGATGTACTTATCGGGGTCAAAGAAACCGGCATTTTTGTTGGCTTCACAAAAAGCACCGATCATCTTCACGCCCATGGGCTTAAATCGATCATGCACGTGAAACCACTGGATATGAGATGTCTGCTTTAATCCGCCCTGTTCGAGACGTAAAATTTCGGTATCAAATGCCTTTTGCTTGACCATCTGAAATCTGGCCAGCATTTGATCCGATGTCGTTGATTTTCCTTCAAGACAGACCTGAATTCCGATTTCAGGACCGCTTTCAAGGTAGCCGGCCGCTCCCAATATGTCCAGATCGCGGGCCAGTGCCTCCACCGGGATAGGCTGATTTGAAACCGGTAAGTCATATTGTTCGCCGCTTGCATCCGCTGTTATTTCCAGCATTCCCTGGTGGGCAGCCTCCAAAGCAGCTTCTCGATTCTCACTGGCCAATCGCCCATCTACAAAGAAACCGTCTCCCACCGCCCCGATGACGGCGATATGAGCCAGGTCGACATTTGCCGGATCAATTCCGCGTGCCGTTCAGGCCGCCGGCGGGCGAAGTTGGGCCCCATATTACAAACATGTGACGGGCGGCAATATCCAAACAGCGCATCAGCTCGGCATCCAGGTATTTGTGTGGACACCTGACTCCCGCGTCTCCATGAGGCGCCTGATTGGGATGGGCGTGGATGGCATCATTACCAATCGCCCCGATAGATTGAGATTGGTTCTGG
>JBFFCW010000158.1:0-8491 GCA_041559695.1 Desulfobacterales bacterium | reverse complement strand
TTTTTACGATCGGAATGATGAAGGCGGCATATTGTGGTCGGATCCGGCTATTGGAATTGATTGGCCGACGGCCGATCCCATTGTTTCCGCCAAGGATGACCGATTTCCGGTTTTGAGCGACATCCTTCCTGAAAACCTTTATAATCCGGTAATGGCACCATGAAGGTTTTGATCACCGGCGCAAACGGACAGCTTGGCCGGGAATTGGTCCGTCTGGGTCAGCGAGTCGATTTTGAAGTTCACAGTTTCAGCCGTCAACAGCTGGATATCACCAATAAAAAACAAATAGAGCAGATTTTTTCGCGCATTTCGCCATCTCTGGTGATAAATGCTGCCGCGTATACACAGGTCGACAGGGCCGAAAACGAATCAGATCTGGCATATGCGGTTAACAAAGACGGACCGGCTTATCTTGCCCGTTATTGTGACGATAACCACCTGACGCTCATTCACATTTCCACCGACTATGTTTTTGATGGCACCAAAGGCCGGCCCTATCTGGAAAGCGACCCGATCGCTCCCCTGGGGGTATACGGTCAGAGCAAGGCACAGGGTGAAGCGGCCATCCGATCCATATTGCCAAACCACATCATCGTTCGCACATCCTGGCTTTACGCTGTCTACGGCAATAATTTCGTTAAAACCATTCTCAAACTGGCCGCAGAGAAAACAACCCTTCGGGTGGTGGCCGATCAATTTGGTTCGCCGACCAGCGCAGCGGTTCTTGCAAATGCGGTACTGACGATCGCCACGAAAATCAGCGCCAATGAAAAAATTGATTGGGGAACCTATCATTATTGCTGCAAAGGAATCACCACCTGGCATGCACTCGCAGAAAAAATTATCCATCTGGCAACGCCGTATGCCGCCCTCAAGACCCGGCACGTGGAAGCCATTACAACCGCCGAATGGCCAACCCCGGCAAAACGACCGCCCTATTCCGTTCTGGATTGCTCCCGTTTGAAAAGCCGATTTGGCATCGAGCCCGAACCGTGGCAGCAAAGCCTGAAGCATACCATTGAACGCATCTTCGTTGAAAGCAACCACCGTTAATGGTTATTCGTTATCTGTTAATTGTGTAAATATCCGGCCGGATTCGATCCTGTTGTCAACAATCAAATGTGCCGGCCGGGATCGGAATGTCAAACGCCATAACCGATAACCAATAACGAATAACTGGCTGACCCTTGACGCATTTTGCAAATCGACTTAAAATAATGTTATTTTAATAAGTTACGTTCCACCTGAATAGAAAAATATTGACTGTTTTCGCTTTTCAATCTAACATAAAAGTTATCGGAAGTGCCTATTTTTGTTTTCCTTTCTCCGATGAATTCATTTGAATCAGCGAACCCTTGTGCGCGATCGTACAGCGAGCAGCTAAAGATGTTCAGGCGAAGAGCAATTGATGGAATCCATACCACATATACCGACTCCCGTTCTGGTCGTAGATGATGATGAGGGCCTGCTGTTAAGCATTAAAGCGACGCTGGTCAGCTCGGGTTTACCGGAGCCGGCCCTGGTATCCGACAGCCGGCGGGTAATTGATCTGGTCCGTGAATATGATTTTCAGCTGATTTTACTGGACTTGATGATGCCGCATTTAACCGGGATGGAGGTCCTTCGACGGATCAAGAAAGAATCTCTGGATGTCGAATGTGTCATTGTCAGTGCCATAGATGACGTCGCATCTGCCGTCCAGGCGATGAGTCTGGGCGCATCAGATTATCTGGTCAAACCGCTCAATAGCGATAAACTGGTCGCTTTGGTCAACCGAACGCTTGAAAAATATACCGTACAGCACGAGCTGGAGCAGTTCGGCACTAAAAAGGTTTTTTCCAATCTTAAAAATCCGGACGCTTTTGCTGCGATTGTGGCCCAAGATGAAGCCATGGCCCTGATTTTTCATCAAGTCGAAGCAGTCGCCGGCACGGATTACAGTGTGGTCATCAGCGGTGAATCCGGAACCGGCAAAGAAATGCTGGCCCGTGTCATTCATAAATTGAGTAATCGTTCGAATGCGCCGTTTTATGCCGTCAACATGGCATCTTTTAGCAAAACGATTTTTGAAGATGAATTTTTTGGCCATGCCAAGGGGGCCTACACGGATGCGGCCAGCGACAAAATTGGATTTTTTGAAGCGGCCCACGGTGGCACTTTATTTTTAGATGAAATCACCGAATTGGATCCATCATTGCAGGGCAAACTGCTGCGGGTTATTGAAGAACGGGAGCTTTACCGCTTGGGCAGCACCGAAATCCGCAACGTGGATGTTCGTATCATCGCCGCCACCAACCGGGACATAAACGAGGAAATCTTGAAAGGCGCGTTTCGCTCGGACCTCTATTACCGCATCAATATGTATAATATAAAGGTACCGCCTCTCAGAGACCGCCAAAAAGATATTCTGCCCATCGCCCGCCATTTCCTCAAAACCCATGCCCGGGCAAATGACAAAATGATCGGTTCGCTGACACCCGATCTGGAACAGCGTTTGATGCAGTATTCTTATCCGGGGAATGTACGAGAACTGGAAAACATTATCGCGGCCGCCGTACTGCAGGAAAAATCAAAAATCCTGACCCTGGCCTCGACACTAAACTTACTGCCTTATGAAGGACCGGAGCGGCGCAGGCACGTGGAATTGCTTACCCTTGAGGAGCTTGAAAAGCGTCATATTCTGAACGTATTGGACATTACCGGCGGGAATCGTCCCAAAGCCGCAAAAATACTGGGTGTAAATATCTCCACCGTGTACAGAAAAATTGAGAAATACAACCTGGACCGTCAAAATGATAATGAACTTTAGGGAGGGTAACCAGATGTCGGATGGTTTGGATGTAATTATAATCGACGACGATAAAGGTATTTGCGAAATCATCAAAGAGCTGGTCGAAAGCTTTTACAGCTGGGGCGATGTGATTTCTTTTTCAAATGCAGATGAAGCAATTGATTATTGTTTGCAGCGCGATGTGGGTGTGGCCATCTTTATTATTGATGTTTTTCTTGGGGGCCTGAGTGGATTCTATTTTCTGGATGCGATAGAAAAGAAGTTTCCGACCGCCCATGAAGACTCGATCATCATCAGCGGCAATGCCAGCGATGATGTGGTGAATATGTGTTTGGCTTCCAGGGTAAATTATCTGCTGGAAAAACCGATCAAGCCTTACGCCCTGCAGCTTGCGGTTAAAGCCATTACGGAAAAATATCTGGATTTTGCTAAAAAGCTATTACAGGACCCGACCTATGCCGACAGCATTGCAAAATTGTAACCGGAGGTTCGCCAAACCCCATGGCCGAATCTGAAAAAATCAAAGGCGCTGCCATCCCAAAATTATTTGAAGAATTACGGCATCATAAAACCCTGCTTAAGCTGACCGTCATTGATACTGATTATGAGCACCTCACCCTGATTACCGCCCTGGCGAATCGAAGCAATGGACCTCACTTTGCTATAGATACACCGGAAGGGTTCGAACAAGCCACAGCAAAAATTACCCCCTGGCACCTTCACTTTGAATTTACCGGAAAAGATCATATCCCGTATACCTTTAGATGCATTGGCGCAGAAATTGACAACAACCGGATATATGTAAAGTACCCACGGGAAATAGAACGCTGGCAGCGCAGAGAACTTTTTAGGGTCAATGCCCCGGCGGGAACCAAACTTTGCCTGCCACAAGACACGCTGCGATATGAGCTGGACGTTATGGATATCAGCATCGGGGGCACTCTGGCTGCGCTGATTCGAACCCGCCCCCACGACCTTGATAACCCGCCCTTTGCGGATGCCCGAATTTTAACGGATATCGAACTGGTTTTTCCGTCAGAAATCATGCGCCAGCCGATCAAGATCAAAGCGGTTCAGCTACAACGCTTAAGAAAGAATTCGGAAAAAACAGGTTATGAGGTGGCCTTTGAGTTTTGCGAAATAAGCGCGGGAGAGCAGAGACGGTTGACCGACCTGATTTATCATTTGCAACGGCAGGCGCTGCGCCATCGATTACCCTTGGGCATCTGATGCCCGGTGTCCCGTTAAGCCCGTTGAACCCGTTTGGCCGGTTCAAATCGAACAAGACGCCGTCCTTTTTTAACGGGCCTAAACGGCACAACGGGCTTACCGGCCAACCGAGTCTTACGATAGACTCACCTGCATTCCCTCGCGGGCAAAATAGACTTCGGTGTTGCCTGTATTGATAGAATCACAGCACAATGCTGCCAGTTCGTCCAACTGGGCGTCGGTGCGCATGGGGTCATGGTGAAAAAGTGCCAGGCGCTTGACCTGTGACCGCCGGGCCGCTTGAATGGCATACTCGATCGGCGAATGTCCCCAGCCATGCTTGTCCGTGTCATATTCCTGCTGGGTGTACTGGGCATCATGAATCAACAAATCCGCTCCTTCAAAAAAGTCTTCCAATCGCTGATTCTCATCCCTGGCAGCCGCCTCCCCCTGGTGTGCCATTATCTCATCATAAGATGGATCCCGGGGGTCGGTGATAAACAGATTTTGAAAGGGTTCGGTGTCATAGGCTGTGCAACAGACTTGCCCCTTGTACTCAAAGCGAAGCCCTAAACACAGCAGCGGATGGTTTAGATATTTGGTGGTTAATCGAAGGCCGTCTCCCAGATCGAAACTGCCCTCTTTCAAATTACGGTATTCGATCCGGGCCGTCAGTTCTTCCTGGCGAACCGGAAAGTAGCGATAGGACAACTGCCCGCCGATAACCGCTTCCAGAGAATCGTCTTCACAGGTAACCGGGCCGTAAACCCTTAGCCGGGCGCCGGCATTAAATATAGGCGCAAAAAAAGGGAATCCGATAATATGATCCAGATGGGTATGGGTCAAAAAAATATCGGCCTCAAGCGATCCTGCTGAAAGCCCTGCGGTCATCAGATGGTTTCCCAGCAGCCGTAAACCTGAGCCGGCATCAATGATGATCAGCCTGTCAATATCTTCAATGTACAATTCTACACACAGGGTGTTGCCGCCATATTTCACATAGTGGGACCCCGGGCTGGGAATCGACCCTCTGACCCCCCAAAATTTAATTTTCATTACCCCATTCCTTATTCAGAAATTTCCAGATATATTTTTGCTTTTTCGATTTCAGCCAGGACGGTATCCCGCATATCATAAAGCGTCGGCCAATCCACACCGACACGCTCCAGCAAATAATCCGCAAAGGCCGTGCCGTTTGGTGCGGCTTCGCAGGATCCGATATCTAACAGTTGTGAAAAAATATCTGCCAGTGCGACGATAAAGACCAGCAGTTGGTTTTCCGGCAGAGATTTATCCGGTTGATGATGGCACCCGAGGGCTTCGCTGAAAGCCGGGCTGAGGCGCCATTTTTTGGCAATCAGTCCACCGATGGCACCATGATCGATGCCAAAAACCACGCTCTCAGCATGGGCCAGGGGCCAACGGGACCGTTTGGCCAGATCGAGTGTCTGGAAGTATTCATCCGGAAACTGACAGTTGAGCGGAATTTTTCCCAGATCGTGCAAAAGACCGCATACGAAAAACTCCTCCTGATCGCTGAGCGAAACACCCCTTTCCATTGCAAGGCATTTGGCAATGACGCCGACACTCAGAGAATGAGCCCAGAATTTTTCGGCGGATAAGGCCCGAAAGGATTGCTTGTTGCGCAGTTGCTCGAGAATGGCAAAGCTCAGCACCAGATTCTTTACGGTGTTGATCCCCAGCATAATAATCGCCCGGGTGAGTGAGGAAACCGGATGGCCAAGGGAGTAATAGGCGGAATTCGTCAGCCGCAATACCTGACCGGCGAGCACCGGATCCAGGCCTATCACCCGATTCAGATCGTTGGGTGACGATTGTGGATTGTTACAGGTCTCTAAAGCCTTTGTAGCAGTGGTAGACAGGCTGGGCATCCGCGCGATATAGGCCCGGATATTTTTCAGATATGACTTTTGATGGCTTAAAAATTCACGCATTATTCGGGGGCGGTCTGATGTCAGGATGTGATGTAATCGCCCCTGTTATATTTTATGACCTCTAAAGAAGCGGTTATCAGGGTGCGATTGACAATATCTTTGAGCCCGTCCTCGCTCGCCAAAGAATCCAGCACCGATGACAGTTGCTCTTTCTCTTTTTCGATCGTATTCATCAGCGGTTCAATGCGTCTGAGCGAAACCTGTGGGTCTGCCAGTTGCCTTCGATAATTATCAAGCAAATTCAGAAGGTTATCAAGACGCTCGATCGTAATGTTTTTATTTTCCGGCGATAATGGTTGGAATTTAATCGCCGATATGGGCTGCATCAAAGCAGGGGGCTGCGTTTTTGCCTGATGATGCGCCGTTCGTTCAACAGACGCTTTCAGGATATTCTTAAAATCATCATTCTGCGCCTGTCCTTTGTGTACCGGTATGTCTGTATGACCACTTTTTATGATTTCATCGCATCCATTAATTTTCATCGCTTAGTTCCTTGCTTTTTTTTGTTTCTCGTTTCTGATTTCAATTCCGGATGGCCGCTGGACCCGAGACTGAAAGTCATTTCAGGCTCACTGACAATTATGCAAAAATCATGCACATGTTAGGTTTAGCCGATTTTTTTTGTATCTATCCGTATTTTATAGATATAATACAGTCGGGCCCGCCGGTTGAACTCATCGTATAAGGTCCATCGGCGGCAAAATATGCCTAAAGCGCAAATTTATCATTCGCGTCGACCGAAATAGCGGATGTTAATTCGTTTTCAGACACAACTCGGTTTTTTCCAGTGCGTTTGGCAATATAAAGCGCCTGGTCGGCTCGATCGATAAGGGTTTTGTCCGTGTCCCCTGCTTGAAAGATGCTGACACCGATGGAAACGGTTATACGCAGAACGTGGCCGGCTTTTACATCTTCCAAAGAATAGCGGGTATCTGAAATAGCCTTGCAAATCAGCTTGGCTTTTTTGATTGCATTCCGCAGGGATGCATATGGCAGCACGATAACAAATTCTTCGCCGCCGTAACGGGCGATAAAGTCTTCCTGGCGAATCAGGCTCCGGCATTTATGGGCCACCGCCAGCAGAACGCGGTCGCCGATAGGATGCCCGTAAGCGTCATTGATCTCCTTAAAATTATCAATATCCACCATGAGAATCGCAGATGCGTTCCCGGCGGCGGTATTCTGCCGGACCCGGTCATTTATAAAGCGATCAAATGCTTTGCGGTTATATATTCCGGTGAGCCCATCTGTAACTGAATCGACTTTTGCTTTTTTTAACTCAAGGTTAAGGCTGCTGACCTGTTTTGAGAGAATCTTCAGCTGTTTACTGTCGCGATTCTGTTTCTCTCGAACCGTTTTTTGAATATTTTCGATTTCATTGATCAGCGCCTGTTTGACTTTCTTGATATCATCCAGGCGGGTAATCTGCTCAATTTTTTCACTCTGTTCGTATATCTTCTGGTTGTATTGTTGGTTGTCCGTGTCAAGCGTTACCATAGCCCTGGCCAGCAAATCGATGATATCCTTAAGCTCTTTTTCGCGTTCGGCCACGTATCGTTTTTGCCGATCGATAAACCGGCCGATGCGCTTCTCGTGCTTGCGAAAAGAGGACTCCGTCTTTTTTAACTTTTCCGCCAGGTTGAATTGGGCTCCAAGCTTGTGGATGTCTTTTAGAAAAGCTTCGCTTTTGAGTTCCTTGATATCAAGAGAGAAATCCTTAATAAACTGGAAAAGTACATTAATTGATACCAGCAGGAACTCATGCCACTGGCGGCACTTGTCAAGCGCTTCTGATCGTTCCTTCAGATCAGCAGGCTCGGCCGGGCCTTTTCTAAACGATAGTTTCATATCACCAAATCCGCATCAAAACATGCACACACACGCATACATGCATTCCCGATATCCTTTCATTCCGTCATCCAAGGCTTTAAAAATTAGAATCTATAATAGTATCGGAATATTGCCCAAGAACTTAACCTGATAAAAAGAATGGCAATAGCCAAATTCGCAAAATGCGAAATTACAGTTTGCATTTTGCAAATGGCCGCTATTTTGCAAATTTTAATCAAATTGGAAATAAAATTGGGTCCGGATGCAGCGGCTTAGCCAATTCAAAAATGAAATTTTGTTTTATAACATATCTATATTACTATATATATAACTTACAGAACATCTATTGTCCCGGTCGTTTAGCACCGCTGCTGGTAGAAAGATTTTGCCTATTCGTCAGATAATTGACCCAATTCTGCTCAATTTGCCAAAATAGAGCCGTAAAAAAATTTCAACCTTTAAAACCCAATAAAATCTTAAATTTAATTTAAATTATTGAAAACACTGCTTAATCTATCCATGATCGGTTGGGTTAGCATGCGCTGCACAAGCCGATGTTTAAATATATTCAAATGGCACAGTAGTTGCATAGATATATAGCAAATGGAATGAAGTTTCCTCCTTTCCTTCATTCCCACCTCCGACGAACCCTGTTAGGTACCCCCCCCTAACAGGGTTTTTTCTTGGTTCGACAAGATTTTGGCAA
>JBFFCW010000157.1:0-8493 GCA_041559695.1 Desulfobacterales bacterium | reverse complement strand
TGGCCGGGCACACTTTCTGGCAGATCATGCAACCCACCAGGCAGTTGTGCCAGGAGGGAGACAACCATTGCGGGAAGGCTTTGGCGCTTTCATTGTGGAAGGTCAGACAGCGTTCGGCATACAGCTGGAAGCGATCCGAAACGATGGCATTGGTTGGACATGCTTTCAGGCAGGCACTGCAGTTTTCACAGTGCTCCAGGACCGCTGCTTCGCCCCAGCTGTCCTCCGCACAGGGATAATCGGAAATAAACACCACCGGCCGCTGAAAGCTTCCCATCCCCTTTGCATACGTAATGTTATTTTTTCCATACTGGGCCAGGCCGCTGCGCACGGCCAGCAGTTTTTCGGGCAGCCTGACTTTTTGCAGCTGATATCCCTGCGGCTCAAGAACCGTTTTCAGAATATCGGCCACATCATTATCGATGGTATCATAATACGTCGGTGGAATAACAACCGGGTAGGACTTATCCTCCAGCAAAAACGTAACCCGGATTTGGGGCTGCGGGACAGTTGCGATGATCAGCGATCGGGCATCTTTTAATTTTTGGTGACAGGCGAAATCAAAAGATGCCAGATAGGCATCATATAGGTCCGGGTCCAGCAGTCCCTTCTGGTAACGGGTCATGATTTCTGTTTCAAGTTCCCCAACATGCTCAATGGAAACGATTTTAACCTGAAAGCCTTGTTTCCCTGTGCTTTCAAGCAAAGCGCTGCTTAACTGCGGATCGTTCATCTTCGGCCTCCTTCTTGGCTGGATGAATGGTGGGGTTCACATCTTTCAGGTAACCCATCTCTGATCAAATCGAGGAAGGTCATCCTCAATTTTATAATAGTCCGAAATTTGGCTGCACCAAACATGGCCGATTGTTTTTAAATTCGTCGGTGAATCTAAAGAACCTGCAGCAATGGCAATGTCTGGCTGATCTTTTGGATGCCAGAAAAGAGATGACCCACATTCGGTGCAAAAACCACGATGCACATTGGCGGTTTCATCTGCAGAAGATTTATACCATTTCAAACTTTTTTGCTCGGTAATTTTTAAATTTTCGACTTTAACGCTTGTGTAGGCGCCATAATTGCCATGAAACTTTCTGCATTTTGAACAGTGGCAATTTACAATGTTTCTTGGTTGTCCATAAATTTCAAATTGAACGTTTCCACACAAGCATCCACCTCTCGTTTTTTGGTGAATCTTATTGTTTAGCAATGGATTGCCCCCTCTTTTAAAGAATTATTTGGTGAATTGTTAATGCCAGCGAATTGTTTGCCATTAAAAGACTTGACAATTGGCTAACCATCTAATAAGTTTTTGATGGTTAGAAACATAACTTGTTTTTTCTAACCTGTCAAATAATTTTTGTTGGTTATAAATTTTTAGCGGGGTAATCAAGTGAGCAAGAGAGATGCGGGCAGCATAAAATTATCAGGGGGGGCCTTGTGTCTTGATTTTGTGAATACGGTAGATTGTTATGGCTGCGCAGATCTGGGTGAATATTTGAATACCTATCACGATCTGGTTGCGTGGGGCCGGCACGTGGGTACGATCACCGATGATGAGGCCAAAACATTATCGCGCAGAGCTGCCGGGCACCCTGCTGAAGCCACAGGCGCCCACAGGCGTGCCATTGAACTGCGGGAAGCCATCTACCGCATCTTTACGATTACCCTGAAAGGTCAGTCCCCGGCCCAGGAAGATTTAGCGGTTTTTAATATTTACCTCTGCAAAGCCATGATGCGATCCCAAATCGTTAAAACTCAAGAGGGTTTTTATTGGGACGTGACGGGCCATAAAGCAAAATTGGACTGGATACTGAACCCGGTTATCCGCTCTGCCGCCGAACTGCTGGTCTCAGAAGAATTCCGGCGGGTAAAAAAATGTGCCGACTCGATCTGCGGCTGGTTGTTTCTGGATATCAGCCGCAACCGCAGCCGGCGCTGGTGCGACATGCGTGATTGCGGCAATCGCGCCAAAGCCAGCCGGTTCTATAAAAAAAATAAAGACTCAAACACCGTTTCATCATCCTCAACAGCCAGATCCGCCCTATTAAAACCAAAACCCAAAATAGAGCGCCACCTATTGTAACAGAATCGGACGAAAGGAGAATACCAATGGCAACGGTCAAGCTAATCGAATACGAAGCGGCCGGCCCGGAAGTGCGCGCGGTTTACGATGACATCATGGCCACACGGCAAATCGACTGGATCAACAACTTCTGGAAGGCCATAGCGGTGCAACCCGAACTTTTGCAGCGCATCTGGCAGGCAGTCAAAGAGGTGACGGCCCCCGGAGCACTCGATCCGCTGGTCAAGGAGATGTTATATGTGGCTGTCAGCGTGACCAACGGCTGCAAATACTGCATCAACAGCCATACGGCGGCCGCCAGAAAAAAAGGTATGACAGATGAAATGCTGGCCGAGCTGATGGCCGTGGTGGGCATGGCCAACCAGACCAACGCGCTGGTCAACGGCTTCCAGGTGGAACTGGACGAGGCCTTTAAAGACGGCGGGCGTCAGTCCTGAAAGGCACCTCAGCAGGCGACATTCGTTTTCAACACAAAAAGGGAATCCATTTGAGCGGATTCCCTTTTTGTATTTAGGCAATTAGGCTTTACAGAACGGTTAATTGGCGGTCTGAGCGGATTCAGACTCAAACAATTTTAAATATTCGCCGTACCCTTCTTTTTGGAGATCTTCTCTGGCAATAAATTTCAGGGCGGCGGAATTAATGCAGTACCGCAAACCGGTGGGTGCCGGTCCGTCCGGAAAAACATGTCCCAGATGAGAATCAGCGTGCTTGCTGCGCACTTCGGTTCGCACCATGAAAAACTTGCGGTCCTGGTGCTCGACGATATTTTCGGGCGCCAGGGGCCGGGTGAAACTGGGCCAGCCGGTGCCGGAATCAAACTTGTCCACCGAAGCAAACAGCGGTTCTCCGGAAACGATGTCCACATAGATGCCTTCTTTTTTGTTATCATTAAATTCGTTATTGAATGGCGGCTCGGTGCCGTCTTGCTGGGTGACCTTGTATTGCATGGCCGACAATTTCTTTTTGAGCACCGCATCGTCGGGCTTTGAATATTTTGGATTATCCGCGGGTTTCATCGACTGAGCAGAGGGTTTGACCTCAGCGCTCCACGTGCGGTTCAGAAACTGATCACGGCCGGAGCCGTAACGGTACATTTTATAGCGCAAGGGATTCTTACTGTAATAATCCTGATGATAATCCTCGGCCGCATAAAATTTTGTCAATGGAACAATTTCGGTGGCAATCGGTTTGCTAAAACGGCCGGATTTTTCCAGTTCTGCTTGCGACTCTTGCGCAATGCGCTTTTGTTCTTCGTCATGGTAAAAAATGGCGGGTCGGTACTGGGAGCCGCGATCGACGAATTGCCCGCCGGCATCGGTGGGGTCCATATGCCGCCAGAAAACATCCAGCAGTTCCTTGTAGGTGATTTTGTCCGGATCATAATGCACCTGGACGGCTTCGGTATGACCGGTTCCACCGGCCGAAACCTGCTTGTAAGTCGGGTTCGGCTCCTCACCACCGGCATAGCCGGATATGGCTTCGATCACGCCATCAACTTTTTCAAAATCCGATTCAACACACCAGAAACAGCCGCCGGCAAATGTTGCGGTCTTATAGTTTTTAGGTTCTGTCTTCATAAGGGGACTCTTTTCTTCCTGCTTGAGTTGTTGGTCGTTTGACTTTTGAAAGCCGAATAGGACGATGCCTATCAGAAATATTGCGCCAATAATAAAGATTTTTTTTATCATTTTTAGCTCCACCTGGTACGAGGGTTTTAAGGAGAACTGCTCAAAACATAAGCATTAATTATCAAAAAGTCAGAATTTTGATGCGTTGGTCGCAAAAAGGGGCGGAACCTTACAACGCGGCCATGCTCTTGGGAAATAAACTGGCGACAACATCCTGATATTGATCATAAAATCCGACACCCACAACGGCATTGTGATAGCGCATCAGCACATATCCGCTGCCGTCACAGGCCCGGGCCTGATCTTTTTTGAGGGTAAATGGCTTGCGGGCCAGATAAGCTTGCAGCTGGCTGGCGGACGCATCGATCACGTTGCGGCCGGCCGTGGGGCCGAAGGTCGCCGCACATGACGTGGTCAGCTTGGGATATTGAAAATTCATATGAAACAGCGGCAGACCGCTGATGCATTTGGCCATCTGCGGTGGCCGGTGATCGGCGGCTACCCCGTAAATATCCCGCCGGCTCTTGATCAGCAGCTGTAGATCGGAAAAAGCGGCCGGATCAATACCAAAACGCTCGCTGAGGATATCAAACATGCGGGCGGCATCGTCCAGTATTTGCTGGGTACTGCCGGAGGCCGTTTGAAAGTCCGGGTGGGTTACTTCAGGCGATTCAACCGTTTTAGCGGAGGAGCGTCCAATCTTTTCCAACAGAGCGATATAAAATCCTCCGGTGTCATTCAAATGCGGCCAGATTCGAATGCTGTGCCGCAGATCTTCCTCAAAGGATTCACCCGCCCAGGCCGTCAGGCCGGGTTCAATTTCCAACCCCGGCAGGCTGACCGGCAAGATTCGAACCGCCCCGGCCAATTCATCGAGCACGGCGTCCACCACGGCTTCATTCTCTTCAGGTGCATAGGTGCAGGTACTGTATAAAATACGACCCCCGACCCGGCAGCGGCGGATTGCCGATTCCAGCAGCAGTTGCTGCTTCCTGAATCGTTTCGGCATGCGCCGCGTGGGCGGCCGTTTCAAAAGGCCCGGAAAGCGGCGGCTGGTGCCCTCACAGCTGCAGGGAACATCCACCAGAACACAATCAAATTCCCCGGCTGCCCGCGAATAGGCGGTGCCGTCATAGCAGGTCACACTCACATTGAGCAGCCCCAGCCGGTCAATGGCGGAGCGCAGCGGCCGTATGCGATCCCAAAAAATATCGTTGGCAACAACCGTGCCCCGATTTCCCAGGGCCTGTGCCATCAGTGCGGTCTTGTTACCGGGAGCCGCGCACAAATCCAGCACACGCTCACCGGGCTGAGGGTCCAGCAGCAGGGCCGGTATCATCGAGCTGGCCTCCTGGATGTGAAACCAACCCGCCAGATAGGCCCAGTGACGGCCCAGGCTGTCGGTTTTATCCCGACAAATAACCCGAAACGCCTGGGGATGCCAGTCAAGCGGGGTGAGGTCATAGCCGTCGCGTTGGAGGACATCCACCAGTTGAGGTGATGTGGTGCGCAGTGTGTTGGTCCACACAAACAACGGCTGGGGCCGGCGTGCAGCCGCAGCGAAAGCATTAATGTCATCTACAATCGGATAATAGCGTACTAATGTGCTCATTTTTATTGACCGGTGCTGTGACAGACAGACGCTAACACAAAACCATAGCGAAATCCTCCTGAAAGTTAAAGCGGATGACGAAGCGCGCAAGTTTCGGGTGGCATGATCGGTTAAGATTGTGTATATAACCACAAAGACAAGAAGATCACAAAGAAAAGCATCTTAAAAACGTTTTACATTTTTTGTGAACTTTGTGCCTTCGTGGTTTAAAAAAATGCTCAACACCCACCACTGTCATGACTGAAAATTCGTCAATAAAAAGTGAACAGGTGATTACCACGACCTGCTCCTATGATTGCGGGGCGCGCTGTCTGCTCAAGGTGTATGTTTCCGACGGCAAGATCGCTCGTATCCGAACCGACAATCAGCGCGGACCGGGCTTAAAAGCATGCATCCGTGGACTTTCCCAGAAACATGTGGTTTATGCATCCGACCGCCTTACTCAGCCTTTAAAGAGGGTCGGCCAACGCGGCCGCCCAGCGTTTAAACCCATCTCCTGGGACGAAGCCCTCGATACAGTGGCTCAAAAATTAAAACAGGTCAAAGAAACCTTCGGGCCCCACGCAACCTTGCTGATGGATTATTTCGGCAACGAAGCTGCGCTGAACAATACCTTAAAAACCACGCGTCGCTTTTTTAACCTGTTTGGCGGATGCACCACTGTCTGGGGCAGCACTTCGCTGGAAGGCGCCCGCTTCGCCTGCGATACGACCCTTGGAACCCAGTTTACCGGCAACAGCCGCGACAATTTGCTGCACTCCAAATTAATCATTTTGTGGGGCTGGGATCCGCTGGTTTCCCGCTTCCGACCCTACACCGCTGACTATCTTTCGCAGGCAAAGAAAAACGGTGCCAGAATTATTGTCGTCGATCCCCGCCGGACCCAATCCGCTGACAGCCTGGCAGAACAATGGATTGCCGTAAAACCGGGCACGGACACTGCTGTGATGATCGCCATGGCCTATGTCATGATGGCCGAGGATCTCTACGATCAGAACTTCATCAAAACCTGCACCTTCGGATTTGACGAATTTAAAAACGATGTCACCGGAAAAGCCGACGGAGTTCCCAAAACCCCGGCGTGGGCCTCGCAGATAAGCGGTGTGCCGGCTGAAGATATCATCCGGCTGGCGCGGGTATACGCCACTTTAAAGCCAGCGGCACTTTGCACCGGATGGGCGCCGGGTCGCAGTGCCTTTGGCGAGCAGTTTCACCGCGCAGCCATTACGCTGGCCGCCATGACCGCCAACATCGGCGTAACCGGCGGCCATGTGGCCGGGGGCACCGACCGTATGGCGCTTGGCGCTTTGGCTGCGTCTTTGCCCGTGCCGCAATTAGAAAACCCTGAGATCCATGTCACTGAAATTTACGACACCCTGTTAACGGGGACTGCCGGCGGTTATCCAGCTGATATCCAACTGCTTTATGTGGTGGGCTGCAATATTTTAAACCAGTTCTTAAATGTCAACAAAGGCATCGAAGCACTCAAGGCCTTGGACTTTATCGTCGTACATGACCTGTTTTTAACGCCCACCGCGCGATATGCGGACATCGTTCTGCCGGTGACCCACTATCTTGAACAGGAAGATATCGGCCAACCCTGGCTGGGCGGGCCTTACTGTATTTATATGAACAAGGTGATAGATCCCATGCCGGAGACCCGCTCGGACCTGTCTATTTTTGCGGGGTTGGCACGCCGCCTGGGCATTGAAGGCTATAGCGACCGGTCCCCGGAGCAGTGGTTAAAATCGTTTCTGGATGCGACACCGGATTTTCCCGACCAGCAGCAATTCAGGCAAGAAGGCGTTCATCGCGTTGAGCTCAGCGAACCCTGGGTGGCATTTAAAAGACAGATCGAAGACCCGCAAGGGCATCCGTTCGCGACACCATCGGGTAAGATTGAAATATACAGCCATAAAATTGAGCGGATGAACCATCCGCAGATCCCGACGACCCCCCGCTATATCGAACCCTGGGAAGGCCCCAATGATCAGCTTCATGCAAAATTTCCCCTGCAACTGGTCAGCCCTCATGCCAAAACCCGGGTTAATTCCCAATTCGATAATATTCCGCATTTGAAACAAAAAGCCGATGACCGCATCTGGTTAAACCCGGCCGATGCCGCCGCCCGCGGTATTTCAGACAGAGACCGGGTCATGGTTTACAATGATCGCGGCCGGTTGCGCACAATCGCCAACGTCACCGATCGGATCATGCCGGGGGTGACCAGCCTGGATGCCGGCATCTGGTTTAAACTGGATGCGGACGGTGTGGATGACGGCGGCTGTGTGAACGTTCTGACCAAAGATGCCATGTCCCCCGGCGGCGCTTTTCCCTGCAATACCTGCCGGGTCCAGGTTGAACGCGTCTGAATTTCGATTCAATAAAAAAGGGACATCAGATTAATTCCGATATCCCTTTTTTATTCCTTGTCGGGTATTTCCGTGAGCACGAAACGGCCGGAAAATTTAGGGCCGCAACGCATATTTTATTTCGTCATGCTGATTTTAATCAGTGTCACAATGACCGATTTGACATCCTCGTTCACATTCATCATCACTTTGTTTTGCCAGTCCCCATTATCGCTCCAGACCACAAAGTACTTTCCGTTTCGATAGTCCGATCTTAGATCAATGCTTTCTGAGGACTTCAGTTCACCGCCGGCCAGATTAAACGGATGCGGCCAGTCGTAGGTATGATCAACCCAGTAAAGCAGGTAAAACATTTTTTTTCCGGTGTTATTGTCAAGCTGGATTGAAAAATTGGCAAAAGCGATGGTGGGTATCAGAATGATTGCGATGATAACGAGAATTTTTTTCATGGGGCGGCTCCTTGAATCGAATTTGTTTGGCCGATTTAAAAGCTGCCTCAAAAATTCAGATCGGGTCCAGGGGTGCCGCTTGAGCGCGGGATTTCTCAGGAAGAATTTCAGCACCGGATTTTATTTTGCGACCGCTTTTTGACCTCTGATCATCATATCGTCATAATTGCCCAAAAACTTTAATATTTCTGCCATAACCGCGAATATTCCAGAAGAGTATCGGAATAGGGCGACGACGGCAATCATGGGATAAAAAGCCAAAAATTTATTTGAATTTAAATATATTAAAACCGGTCGGTATATATTTCGATAAAGTACTCACGATGAATCAATCCAAATTATTTTT
>JBFFCW010000156.1:0-8501 GCA_041559695.1 Desulfobacterales bacterium | reverse complement strand
GCCGATCACACAGCTTAAAAGGATGCATGATAGATATGGAAAATTGGCAAATGCCATATACATCAACTCAATATTCTAAAATAAATTAAGATTAAGAAGATTCTTTGTATCTAAAATCCGAAGCACGAAACCCGAAATTCGAAACAAATTCAAAATACGAAAATACGAATGTTCTAAGCAGTTTAGATTTTTGATCATTTGGTATTCGGATTTGTTTCGCATTTCGATATTCGAATTTCGAATTTAACCAAGACAATTATTGCCGACCAAGCTAAATCCGCAAAATAAAATCATTCTCCCTTTTTAAAAGGTTAGAGGAAAAAATACAGCGCCAGGAAAACCAGGACGACAAAAATAACCAGCAGCCGGTATTGCACCATCCCCAGATGCAGGCGGGACAGAATCCGGCCGGCTTCAACGGTTCCTTTGCCCAGTCCGTCAACACCGCCGTCGATGACGCGATCGTCATTCTGCTTACAAAAACTGGCAAAACCCTTATAAACAATATATTTCAGGCACAGGCGATAAAAGTGATCGATATACCAGCGCTCGGCGAAAAACGTATTCAGCACCGCAATCCGCTCCACAAAGCCGATGCGATCCGCTTCGCGGCGCCCGAATTCCAGCCAGGCCAGGCCCACCCCGGCCGCAGCAATGGCCAGGGCCGCAAAAGGCAACCACGAATGCAGGGCCGGGTTAGGGGCACCCATCTTTGACCGGCCGGCAATAAAATAATCCAGAGGGGCCTCACACAGGCCCAGCAAAGCGGTGACTGCGGCCAGGATGATCAAGGGCCAGATCATCACCCAATAGTGCGTTGCGCTGTGTTCGGCGGCGTGGTCGTGGGGTGTTTCATCCGGGGATGCCGGTGCAGCCGGTTTCGGGAACATCAGAATAAAGATCAGCCGAAAAGCGTAATAGGCCGTCAAAAACGCGCCCAGCAGCCCCGCCACCAACCAGATCGGATTCTGCAAAGCCGCCAGCCCGGCCAGAATCAATTCCTTGCTGAAAAATCCGGACAACGGCGGCAGCCCGGCCAGGGCAGCTGCGGCGATAATGATGCAGATCGTCGGCATTTTCAGCGTGCGCCCGCCCTGCCGGCTAATTTCGAAAATATCATTAGATTCATAGGCGTGGATAAAAACGCCGGAACAAAGAAAAAGCAACGCCTTGAATGCGGCGTGGGTCGTCAGGTGATAAATACCTGCGAAATAGCTGCCGGCCGCCAGGCCCATGATCATAAAACCCAGCTGGCTGATGGTTGAGTAGGCCCATACCTGTTTAATATCCCGGCTGACCATCGCCATAGTGGAGGCCATCAGCATACTGATGGTGCCGATTGCCAGGAAAATGATCATGGCGGTGGCCGACAGGCTAAAAAACGGAAAGAGACGCGCAAACAGGTAAACACCGGCTGCCACCATCGTAGCGGAGTGCAGCAGGGCGCTCACCGGGGTCGGGCCCTCCATGGCGTCGGGCAACCACGTCAGCAGCGGGAACTGGGCACTTTTGCCAATAATTCCGCCAAAAATCAGCAGAGCGGAAACGGTGATGAGCGCCGGCGGCATTGTGGCAGCAGCTTGCGAATCGTTCATTTCCAATATATTCAGATTGCCGAGGTGGGTCAAAACCAGAAGCAGTCCGATAAAAAACGCCACGTCCCCCAGCCGCGTCATTACAAATGCTTTTTTACCGGCTTCGCTGGCGCTGAATTTCTCATACCAGAAACCGATTAGCAGATAAGAAGAAAGCCCCACCAGCTCCCAGAAAATATAAAGCTGCAGCATGGTGGGTGCCAGCGTCAGGCTCATCATCGCCCAGGCAAAAAGGGACATGAACGCATAATATCTGGAGAATCCCGCATCGCCGGCCATATAGCCGATCGAATAGACCTGAACCAAAAGGCTGATGCCGGTCACGACCACCAGCATCAGCAGACTGACCGGATCCAGCAGGTAACCGAACGGGATCTGGATGTCGCCGGAGACCATCCAGCGAAAGGTGTATTGAAGCGGAGAAACCAGCCCCCAGTGTTTGGTCAGCAAAAAAAACGCACTTAAAAAGGATAGCGCCACCGCCGTAATTGACAACCCAGCAGAAAACCGCGGACAGGCCCGGGTAAAGACCATAATTAAAACAAAAGCAACAAAGGGCAGCAGCGTCGTCAGCATGGCCGCAATCAACGTCGGATCGTTTAGCCCGGATGAGATCATACCTTTTCCCTGCAGAACTTGTAATTTATTATGGCCCAGAAATACGACAATAACGTACAGCGCCTATTTGAATGAAATTCGAAACCCGAAGCACAAAATTCTAAACAAATCCAAAACTATAAAATCAAATGATCAAAACAGGTTTTGAATTTTTGTCATTTGAGATTGTTTCGGATTTCGACATTCGAATTTGATGAATCTACTCGGCTCCCGATAAGTTTAATTTACAATCCTCTGCCAAGCGGAAACGTGTTCACTTTAAAAGATTATACGCCCCCGGATCAAACGACCCGGTTCTCCTGTAAACATAAACAATCAAAGCCAGCCCAACAGATACCTCTGCGGCTGCCACGGCCAAGATAAAAAGGGCAAACACCTGGCCTTCCAGCTGTTGCCAGCGCAATGCAGCGCCCACAAAAACAAGGGAGGCGGCATTTAACATAATTTCCACGCCCAGCACAACCATGATCAGGTTGCGGCGCACTACCGCACAAAATACCCCCATCAGGAAAAGGATCCCGGCTAATATCAGAACATGGCCAAATGGAACGATCATTTTCTATCCTAAATTTGTTGATTCCTTAAAAATCAAGTTTTGGCTTTTTCTAGCAGAATTTTTATCACCACAAAGTGCACGAAGTTCAAAAAGTTTTAGACAAAATTTAAAAAAGTCATTCTTCGGGCTTCTTCCGCCCCAGATAAAGTGCGCCGGCAAGTGCAATCAACAGGAGCAGCGAGACGATTTCGATGACCAGCCAGTGTCTTTGAAACAGATATTCGCCGAATGCTTTTGGTTTGGCCAGTGCGACCTCCAGCGTGACCTGGCCGCCGGGAGCCGAAGAAACAATAGCGGCCCCGATACCAAGATAGACGGCCGCGATCAAAACGATCGGCAGCCATTGTTGAATCGGAAACAACCGCTCTTCTGAAGTCTCCGCTTTGACCATCATGATGATAAATAAAAACAGAATCATAATGGCACCGGCATAAATGATCACTTCCAGCACCGCCAGAAGCGGCGCCCCGAAGAGATAAAACATCATGGCGCTGCCGAAAAAAGAAAAAACCAGATACACCACGGCATGTACCAGATTGCGCCGCGTGATCGCCATTGCGGTGGTGACCAGAATAATGGCTGCTAAAGCGTAAAATATGATGGCGTAAAGAGTCATAAATTTTAAAGTATCTAACGTGATCTAAAGTGAACTAAAATGCCTAAAGTTGATGAATTCTACCCGTCGAGAGCCTCAGGGTCGAACGATCATTTTAATTAAAAGAAAGACGGAGCGACGCGACACCGAAACTTTAGTCACTTTAGTCACTCGCCACTTTAGATCACTTATCTAGGGCAAATTACTCTTGATATTGACCGGCCGATCCTCCTTTACATGCTCTCCTTTTTTCCCGACCCCGGTGACAACCCCGGCATATTTGTAAAAATTATATTCTTTGTCTTTACCCGGGTGATCGACAAGCAGGTCTTTCTTCTCGAAAACCAGCGTCAGGATATCTCTCTGGCAGTTTTCAAAATCCGGTGTCAGCTGAATGGCGGAAGTCGGGCAGGCTTCTTCGCACAGACCGCAATAGATACAGCGCGCAAAATTAATTCGAAACCATTCCGCGTAGCGCCGCCCGTCTTCTTTTTCGGCCGATTGCATGGAAATGCAGCTGACCGGGCAAACCGCCGAACACAGGTAACAGGCCACGCAGCGTTCACCGCCGTCCGGATCCCGGGTCAAAATGATGCGGGCCCGGCTGCGCGCCGGCAGCGGACGTTTGTATTCCGGATATTCTTCCGTGATGGGCTTGCGGAAGAGATGCTTAAATGTCGTTGCAAAGCCGGTCATTAACGCTTTAATCGCTTCAAGTGCTGATGCCGAATGTTTTTGCCTTTTCATAATAGAAGCGTTTACCAAAACGAAGTAAATTCGAATATCGAAAGCCGAATATCGAAACGAATCCGAAATAAGAATGCCAAAATGTCCAAAACATTGGAATTTCCTTTTCGGCAAATCCCACCAACCGAGCTTTCGGATCGTATTTTTTTGTATTTAGATTTTTTGTCATTCGAATTTGTTTCGACCAATTTTACAAAATCAGGCGAAATTCGGATTTCGGATTTTTAAAGTAATAAAATTGCACCCGTTACCATAATATTAATCAGCGCCAGGGGGATTAATACCTTCCATCCCAGCGCCATGAGCTGATCGTAGCGCAGCCGCGGCAGGGTGCCTCGAACCCAGATCATCACTAGCGCCACAAAAATGATTTTGATCAAAAGCCATGCCGGCGGCGGCAAAATGGGGCCCCGCCAGCCGCCCAGGAAAAGAACGGCCACCAGCGCACCCAGCACCTGCAGGTGCACATATTCACCCAGAAAGAAAAGCCCGAAGCGTATTCCACTGTATTCGGTGTGGTAGCCGGCCCCCAGTTCGTTTTCGGCCTCTGGCAGATCAAAGGGAATCCGTTTGCTTTCAGCCATGGCACTTATCATGAAGATCACAAACGCAAACGGCTGGACCAAAATAAACGGGTATTTCTCCTGGGCCTTGACAATTTCTACGATGCTGAAGGAGTCCGCCAGCATGACAATCGGAACCAGAGAAAGCCCCAGGGCAAGCTCATAGCTGATCATCTGGGCCGCCCCACGGATACCGCCCAACAGGCTGTATTTCGAATTTGAGGCCCAGCCACCCATTGCAACACCGTAAACTCCCAAAGAAGAAAGCGCAAAAACATAAAGGAGCCCCACGTTCAGGTCCGAAATAACAAGCGGCACTTTTTCCCCAAAAAGGGTTAAGCTGCTTCCAAACGGAACCACGGCAAACATCATCAGGGCGGTCGTGGCGACCACCGCAGGTGCCAGCAGAAAAATAAAACGATCGGCCGCCGCCGGAACGATATCTTCCTTGGTGAGCATCTTAATGGTATCCGCAATCGGCTGAAGCAGCCCGAATTTTCCGGCCCGGTTCGGACCGTAACGAATCTGCAGCCTTGCCAGAAATTTGCGCTCCAGCCACACGAGATATGCGGCCAGCAGCAGCAAAACGAGAAGCACAACCCCCAATTTTGCAATCAGGATGATAAATCCAGCAATCCAGGGTAACATACGATATGCCTGCTGTCTGTAGTCCGTTGTCCGTTGTTAACGGCTTTTGATAATGTTATTTACGACCTAATCTTTTAGCTTTCGAATTTGATCTCGCCTAACCCATGTTTTGCCGGTTCCCATTTTTTGCCAGTCCAGCGCTTTGTGCCGGGGGATGACCAGCGTTGCGGCAGCCATATTATCTGCTATTCGCAAATTCGCTTCGAGCGTGCCGCTATCCAACTCAAGAGACACCACGTCCCCGGCAGCCAGATTCAATTTCTCCGCATCAGTTCGACTCATGAAGATGCTTGGGCTTTCTTCGAGATCTGTTAAGCATTCGGAATAAGAAGAAAGCTCCTCGGTGCCGAATGCCCGTTCAACGGCAATGAGCTCCAGGCGGTCTTCGCTGACCGAACTGCCGCTGAGCGTTTCGCTTGAAAAGCGCCTTGAAAAATCCGGCGCCCGATAAAGCCGAACACCATCATCGGGAATTTCTTCAATGGCACCCAGATCTTTGAATCCGGCTTCGGTCTCAGCCAGCCAATTCCATATGCCGGCGCGCAAATCGTTTGCAGTCGTTTGCTGTCTATCATCTATCAAATATCCCAGCAGCTGCCAGGCCGCCGCAGGCTCATTACCGGGAATTCCCGTGCCGTAGGTCCGCGGTGGATGTTTTCCGTCGCCCGACTGGACGATGGGGGTGCCACCCCGATAAGCGGGCCCGACTGCCTGGGCCCTTCCTTCCTGGTTGACGTAAACACCACCGGTTTCATAAAGCGTTGTGGTCGGCAGAAAAATATCTGCTTTGTGAGCCACTTCAGAATTGACATAATCCATCACGACCAGCAACTCCAGCTGCTCCAGGGCCTGTTCAAGCCGGCGTCGATCCGGAAATTGCCAGAGCGGATTACTTTCAACCAGGACAAGTCCCTTGATTGAACCCTGCTCTATTTCCGAGACAAGCGTTTCAAGCGAGACTTTTTCATCCGCGAGCAACCCTGCCGCAAACCCATTGGCACCGGGCAATAAATAAAACAAACCGGCAGATTTTCCGCCGGCCTGAATGAGCAGGGCAAAATCGGCTGCCAGTGCAGGGGTCTGCCTGCGAACCGTTTCGGTGCCGCAAACAATAAGGGGTCGTTGGCTGGCCCTTAGTTTTTCGGCCAGCGCGACAATTTCTGCCTGCTGTGCAGCAGGAATCTTTTCAGCGGCCGCAAGGGATCCATAAAATTCATAAGCAGAATCGCCCCGTTTTTTTATGGTCGCGGAATCGATGGCCGCATTGATCACAGCGCCGAGGTCAGCACCGATCGTATCTAGATTTGCAGGCAGATGCTTAAATTCAAACGGCAAAAAAATGGGCCGGGGATCAAACACGGCAACCGTTGCACCGTTGCGCTGCGCCTGCCGCATGGCCAGCGCCAGCATCGGCGCTTCGTTAACCGGGTCGGCACCGAGCACGGCGATAAAGTCGGCTGATTCAATTTCGCGCAACGAGACCATCAATTCCGGTTCAAGCCGGGAAATGGCGGATTTTACGTTCTGCAGGGTTGCAGCATCTCCAAAGTACGCCGGCGGCTGCCAGTTTTTAGTTTGGCTCATGCGTTTGATCATTGCCAGCGTTTCAAGGTTGTTTCGGCTCGAGCCGGCACAGGCAAGCACTGATGAGCCGTCCTTGTTCACGACGTTTTGCACTCTTTGTTTTAGAACCGCAAGCGCCTGATCGACCGATGTGGTCTGGCCGTCGACAATAGGGCTGCGAGGTCGTTGCGCCAGACTATTGTACAAAAATCCATAGCGGCCCCTGTCACAGATGAAATAGCCATTCACCGATTCACTGAGCCGTGCCTCCTGCCTGACGACTTTGCGATAACGGCTGCTGGTAATCGTATGACAACCCAAAGAACAGTTCATGCACAGCGACGGGCTGCGTTCATAATCCCAGCGTCGGCCAAAAAATCGGGCGGGCTTATCGGTGAAAACGCCGGTCGGGCAGATGTCGCTCAGGTTGCCTGAAAAAGGGCTTTCCAGGATACCGTCCTTAAAACGTCCAAAATAGGTTCGATTGGCGGATTGCATGGCTCCCAGATCCCGATAACCGCTGAATTCCTGGTAAAATCTGGCACAGCGATAACAGTGGATGCAGCGATTCATTTCGTGCTGGAGCAAAGGGCCCAGATACTGGTCGGTGTAGGTGCGCTTCTTCCCCAGGTATCGCCGGATTCCGTGGCCGCCGGAAACCGTCATATCCTGCAGCAGGCAATGTCCGCCCTCATCGCACACCGGACAATCGTGGGGATGATGGAGCATCAGCCATTCAATCACATATTTGCGGAAAGCGACCGCTTCTTTGTCGATGGTGGACACCACCATGTCATCCTGGGCAGTCACCATGCAGCTCATCTGCACCCCTTTAAACGGGCCCTGCAAAAATTTGACGGCACACACGCGGCAGGCGCCCACCGAACCCAGAGCCGGATGGTAACAGAACCGCGGAATCATGATTCCCAGCTTTTCCGCAGCTTCAATCACCTTGGTTCCCGGTGCCACTTCGATTTCACGATCATCGATGATAATTTTGGGCATAGATAAATTTCTTATTGCGCAATATTTTAGTTAAAAATGAACCTGGATCTTTGTGGTTTAGCATAGCTTCTGACAATCAAATTCGAAATTCGAATATCGAAACTCGAAACAAATCCGAATATCAAATGATCGAAATTCGAAACCGTTTCGAACATTTGAATTTAGGATTTTAGTTTTGTTTCGTATTTCGGATTTCGTGTTTCGAATTTATTGTTTAAACGGGCACTTTTTCTGGCTGATATGTGCTTCGACCTCCTCCCTGAAATTCGTCAGCAAACTTTGCAAAGGCGCGACGGCCCCGGGTGCGAACGCACAGTAAGCACTCCAGAGATGCCTGCCCATTTCTTCCAGCAAGGGAATAAAGTCTTCCCGGCCCTCACCGTTTTCCAGGCGCAAAAGCAAATCGCGGATATACGGCAGACCTTCGCGGCAGGGGGTGCACCAGCCGCAGGATTCTCTGGTAAAAAACTCGGTTAAATTCAAGGTCGCCGCCACCAGGCAGGTTTTATGGTCAAATACCATAATAGCGCCGGTACCGAGCCGGTTGCCGATTTCGCGCAGTTTGTCAAAATCCATTTCGATATCATAGTGCGCTTTGGGCAGAAAACCGG
>JBFFCW010000155.1:0-8562 GCA_041559695.1 Desulfobacterales bacterium | reverse complement strand
TTCAGGTTCAGATTCCTGCCGGATTTTGTCTTACTGTATTTGCACCCTACTTTCGGAGCCCTTCATCATACAGCCCTTTTTGTTTTAGAAAATATCTGGAGGCCGCCAGCACGGCGATAAAGTTTAACATGGCATAGGCCAATGCGATATCGACGAACATGTCAACCCGCTGATAGATCAGCCCGATGAGTATCAATAAAGTAGTGGTTTTGCTGCCGATGGCATTGACCCCCAGCAGGCGGTCCAGCACGGTGGGCCCGAAAACCGCGCGGTACAGCGACAGCAGCATTAACAGACTCAAGAATATGCCCGAATATATGAATACATTTTTCATCATTCGTTGAACACTTTGGCGATTTTTTTCTCCATTTCCCCGGGCAAGGACCGGCCCGATTTTTCATCAATACAATGCACCCTGAATCTTCCCAGCACGCTGACATTGACGGTAACCGTTCCGGGGGTCAGGGTAATGGAGTTGGCAAAGGTGGTGCGGGAAATGTCGTTCGTTAGCTGGGTGTTAAAAGTGATGATTTGGGGATCGATAAGCTCCATCATTCTGGGATGGAAGACCAAAAACAGAATACGAAGATTGGCCAGCAGAATCTGGTAGAAAAGCCAGGGAACATAGCCGGCAAACCGCAGCCAGCAAATAATAAATCCCGACTTTATCCTCGAGGGAAATAACAGGTCTTTGCTTAATGCGGCGACGATCGCGCTGGATGCGACGCCTAAAGATATGTGGAAGAGATCGAATTTCCCGGAAAAAAGCACCCAAAAGAAAAACATGATGAAAAAGGTCAGCACAAAGGGCGCTGCGGCAGAACGGTTTCTGGTGTTTTTACGCGAGTTAATGAGCATTTATCAAAGATTTCCAGTGCTGAAGTCGCCCCAAGCCAATCCTCGATATCCCGAAGACAGCGCCGTAGAGATTCTTAATCGATCAGGGAAGGAAGACCTGTTTGTTCCCGGTTTTTGCGAGATTAGGTTAGGCGTCAACTATAGAAACAGGTTCAATGGGAGACAATACGATAGCTTGCCGATTTATATCCTTTCACTTTCTGGATATGAAATGTAAGAATACGGCTCTCATAATTTTCTACAAATAGCTTAAGTTTCTGTTTGGCCTCCTGGAACTTTTTGCCCTGCAAATTGCCTATTAAGCTATTGATATCCTTCACTCTGCCTTCGCATATAATACTGGGGCCATCACCGATAAAGACTTCCCATTCCCTGGCGACGGATACGCCCAGTTCTTCGAGCAGCGGATAAAATTCGTTTATGACAAAACGGCCGTATTCCTTTTTATCACCGACTAAATCCCACATCTGGTTAAACTTGACGGTATCCTCACGAATATCGCTGGAGTATGAATCCTTTTTCCCGGTTTTAATCAAGACCTTGGTTTTATATTTTTTTACATAATTGAGCAGATCGGACTTCAGTTCCTTATACTTATTTTTCTTCATTGCTTGTTCAAGCAGGTCCAAGTCACTGGTGACACTTTCAAACATTATTTCACTGTAGGCGCCCACCAGCACCGACCATACGGCCACGGTGTGCAAGCCTAACTGATTGACCCCGGGAATAAACTTTTTTAAAATAAATTTATTATATTCTTCGGTTTTACCAGGAAGTACCGTCCAATATTGATTAAGTTTGACTGTCATAGCTTAACCCTCCTCATTATATTTGAAACTTGATGCGAACGTTTTCAACTCAGTCGCTACCGGCTATGATGAATTTCGATAACAAACTTAAGGTTAGGAATATATATGATCCGCGGCGTATCGGGGATAGAATCAGATTTTTCGGTGATAGCTGAGAACAGATAAAATTGGATGACGTTTGTTGTATTTATTCTAACTGCTTATTGCTAAGCCATCGCCTGTTTGCGGATACTCAGCCAATTCAATTGGGAAAATGCAGATGAACTTCTATCCAGCGAGAAGTCACGCCTATGCATCGACCGTAGCATAATTATATTTAGGTGTACAACTAATATTTGCCCGGATCAACGAGCTTGCATACCGGTTCAGGCGTCTGTTCCAGGCTGACTTTGCTCATATTCAGCACCAGGCGGCCCAGAAAGGGATTGTCATAATCCGTTTTACCCCATTTCTGGTAAAGATTTTTGGTGTTTATCCTCTCCTTTCACGGCACTCACTGCTCGACTTTCCGATAGATTATAGTGGTCTTTCATATCGTCCATCCGAATATTCACGCGCTTATAATTTTGCAGATCAGCCATAGCGAATATACACTTTTTTGATCCTTTATTTTTGTTGGATAACGTGCCTGAATATAAAATTCAGTACATAAACCAAAATTTAATATGTGCAGTTGAAATATGAAATCGGGGTGGCTGGTCGATTAGATAATAATCTGCAGAGACGCTGAAGGCGGACTGTACTAATGATCTTTTTTTTCAGTTTTTTCAAGAATGCGGTTGAGCGTCGCGTTGATTGCCAGAAGGGCGTGTTTCATCTCATTTAATTGATGCATGAGGGACTCTTTGCTATCGGGGTTGTTGGCGGCGGTAGCGTTGCGCGTTCCAATTTTGCGGGAAATGTCGTCCAGCCGGATACCCAGCGTGACAATAAAATACAGCAGAAGAATAAAGGCAAAGTTTGCCTCGCGCCAGTACAACACCCGCCAGCCCACAAACAGAATGACCAAAAAAACAGCACTGGTCAAAAAATACGGATGATCGACGACCCATTTTTTTATTTTATCTATCATCTAGTTTCCGCTCTACTGATGTTTTTTGAGAAATGCGGCCAGACCCTTTGCTGTTGGTATGGCCGGGCGCGCACCATACTTCGTACAGCACAGCGCACCGGCTGCACTGGCATAGGCCAGCAGGTCGTTCCAGGGCTTGCCGGATGCCAACCCGGCTGCAAAAGCACCGTGGAAAGCGTCACCGGCGCCGGTGGTATCCAGCGCATCAATGGAAAATGCCGGCAAGCTGCCGCTGCCATCTTCATTTTTCCAGACGAGCCCCGCTTCGCCAAGGGTTATGACCACCGCAGGACTATGCTGGCCCAATTTTAAAGCGGCTCGCTGCGGATCTTCTTTGCCGGTACACTCACGCGCAAATTTTTGCGAGACCACTGCGTAATCCACCTGTTCCAATAATTTCAGGGACCCCCTGTGAACCGATCCGGCATCGAGAACGGTTGATATCCCCCGGCCTTTAATGGCCTCCATTAGCGCCAGAGAAACTTCAGGCTCATGGCCGTCAAACAAAATCACCTGCGGATGCCATGTTGAAAAATCCATGCGGCCGGCCGGCAAAGGTGCGGTATCACCTTTGTAGTTCACCACCGTGCGGTGTCCATCGAATTTAACCAAAATTGCCGAAAGCGGTGTCGGTCGCTCACCGCGAACAATTAAATCGGTATTTACAGCTTCATGGCTGAATTCCTCGAAATGCCGTTGACCAAAAAAATCGTTGCCCAAATATCCGGCAAAAGCAGATTTTAGCCCCAGGCGCGACACCGTCACCGCCGCATTCGCCGCCGGCCCGCCACCGCAACTGATAAACTTCTGCGCAATGGTCTTTTCGTCTGCATCCGGGTGATGATCAACGCAAAATACCAGATCATAGCAAGCATGCCCGACACAGAGCACATCCAAATTGGTTTTCAATTTAAACTCAGAGAATCAATGTTTAATTTTTTACCTTCAAAACCAACTGCCTCGCTTAACTTCCGCAACATCGGCAAAAACCACCGGATGATATCCATCAAGTGTTTAAATCTTTGCGCCTTTGCGGCCTTGCGTGAGGCTGTTTTCCCCGGCTACCTCAACGTACAACTCGGGATTTAAATACCTTCGACGAATTAGGACTTTTTTAGCTCCTCGTCCCTGAGTACGCGCCGCAGCACCTTGCCCACATTGGAGACCGGCAGGCTTTCCCTGAATTCAACCTGTTTCGGCCGCTTGTAACCGGCCATATTCTCTTTGCTAAATTCCTTGATCTCTTCCTCGGTGGCCGTTTCTCCCGGCTTGAGCTGAATAAAAGCCTTAACGGCCTCCCCGCTTTTTTCATCCGGCGCGCCGATCACGGCAGCCAGTTCCACTTTGGGATGTTGAAAAAGGATATCTTCCACATCCCGCGGGTAGACGTTAAAGCCGCCGACCAAAATCAGGTCCTTTTTACGGTCGGTCACCAGGATATAGCCTTCTTCATCGACATGGCCGATGTCGCCGGTTAAAAAATATTTTTTTCCATCGATTTCGCGGAACACCTCCGCGGTTTCTTCAGGACGGTTCCAGTAGCCCCGCATCACCTGCGGGCCGCAGATGGCAATTTCACCATCTTCACCCTGGGGCAGCTCTTTGGTTCCAGTTTCAATATCCAGAATTTTAATGTCGGTACCGGGTATCGGAAATCCAATGGATCCGATCTTACGTTGCTCCGGGTTCGTCGGATTGACCGTGGCAATCGGCGCAGTTTCACTTAAACCATAACCTTCAAAAATGACGGAACCCGTCTTTTCTTCAAACTGCTGACAGACATGAGGTGGCAGTGGGGCGCCACCGGAAAAGCACCCCATAATAGAACTCAGGTCGTATTGGTCAAGAAGCGGATGATTGGTAAAGGCCACGAAGATGGTGGGTACGGCCGGCATGACCGTCGGCTTGTACTTCTGCACGGCCTTTAAAACCTCTGTGAAAGGCGGATTCCCGGCCCGGGGGTCTGGTATACAGAGCAAACTGCTGCCGGTACCGCAGGCGGATAACATGGCACAGGTCAGGCCGAAACTATGGTACCAGGGCAGGACTCCCAGGTAAGTGTGAAACCCGCCCATGCGTGTTTTTTCCGGCTTGCCACCCGGCTCATGCACCAACCGAATCCACTCGAGCGCTGCTGCTACATCGTAGGTAAAGCTGGTGTGAGCCAGTGCTGCACCTTTGGGAACGCCGGTTGTTCCGCCGGTATAGATGATTAACGCCAAATCTTCGGCCGGATTGATTTCGACTTCCGGCGGCCGGGGCTGAGCACCGGCGACCACATCATCAAAAAAAAGATGGCCCGGCTGGTAGTTTCCGGCTTTGGGTATTTTCCCGAGAAGCCCGCCGATAAAGGCTTTGATCGGCGGCAGGTAGGATTTGACCCCACAGATGATCGCCGTCTCAATATCGGTGCCTTTAATTGCTTCGACGGTGGTGGGATAAAACTGAGGATGATCCATGCAAAAGACCGCTTTGGCCCCGGCATCTTTCAACTGGTAGTTGAGCTCATTTGCCGTATAGAGGGGATTGCAGGTAACACAAACGGCACCGGCTTTTAAAATGCCAAAAAATATAGCCGGGTAGTGGGGTAAATTGGGCAGGAAAATGGCCACGCGATCTCCCTTTTGAATACCGCGTGAGGCCAGAAAATTGGCGATGCGATCGGCGGTGTCTTTTACCTGGGCAAAGGTACGGGTAGCATCGTTAAAAATAGTATATACCTGATTCGGGTAGTTGCTGGCTGAATCATCAAGTAAGGAAAACAGTGGTTTTTCATATCCGGAAACATCGTGTTCTACGTCTTGTGGCCAATTAGGAGTAGGCCAGGTTGCGGCTGCCATTTGAACCTCCTTAGGTTATTGGTTGTTGAAAACACCTCCTTCAGAATCTATCAATTTCAAAGGTTATAGTGAATTGAATCTTGGGTGTCAAACAAGAAAGCACGAATCGTTTAATAGCCGGTGGAAGTGGTACGGTAAAAAGGGCAGCCGTCGGTGCGTTTCACCGTCATGCCCGCGCCAGGCGAGCAACCAGGACTTGTCCCCGCGCAGGCGGCGATCCAAACATAAAAACATTCCTGGATTCCCGCCTTCGCGGGAATGACAGGCATGCAGTGAAAAAACGACCCGACTCCTCAAACAGGCAGAAAAGGTGGGATAAAAAGATCAAACGGCTGCGCAGCAATCTGCGAATTCCTGGCAAATCATCAGAAACGTAGAAGGAAGGTTAGAAATAGGCAGAGAATTCCGTTTTGATCACGTCAAAAAGCTCTTCACCGATCGCCAGGCCCAGATCGATAAATTGGGGGCCGTATTTTTGGCCGGTGGCGGTTCTGAATGTGGTTTTAATGCTCTCGATTTTTTCCATTCCCCGGGGATAGCCGTCCATAAATTTTGTGAGCGGCGGGTTAAAATAGGATACCATGTCCCAGAGGGTATCATGGAAATTATCCGGGCCCCAGCGGAATTTGTCCGCGTCATAAAGACAATTGGAGATCAGCTCGCCCTCGGGTGAATTCGCATCAACAGGCGCTTTAAAGGCCTCATGATTTTGGATGGCAGTGGAAATATGGCTGATTTCTTCAACCGAAAACGGATATTTTTTGAGCATTTTCTTCGCATGCACAGCGGCGTGGGAGGAGTGGTCTTTTTTTTTGCGTTTGACGTCATGCAGCAAGCCGGCGGTCTGGGCCAAACAAACCAGACGCGAAAGCGGGTCATCGTCATAACCGCTCTGGCGGGCTTCGATAACTATTAATGTGCCCGCATCGTGAGATACCTTAACGGCATGCATAAAGCCGTGTCCGAAATCATCCTCCAGGGTTGCGGCAACAATTGATAGCAGTTTTTTGATCACACGGTCGCCGTCAAAAAACTGCCTGGAGGCCTCATAGTCCAGAGAATGATCGTGATAAAAATCCGGGGCGGGATGACGCAAAATGATCTGACGGGCTCGCTGACGAATTTGATGATAAATTGGCTGCATGTGTGGGAATGCTGGAGTATCGGAGTGCTGAAGTATTGGAGTATTGGTAAGCATATTGAAATATAACAGATTGTTAATATTTTTGTTTTTTCATTACGCCATCACTCCACTCCTCCATTACTCCTGTTTATAATAACACCGCTGTTAATATTAGCTTCGATTTTCAAAAGGTAAACTGCTATCGGGCATTTTGCACGATTATATCTCAGACAGTGAAAACGGTTTGCCGCAGACTTTCCATTTGTCATCTTCTTTAACCAGCGTCAGGGTTTCATCAACCTTGTGGGATTCGACCAAAAAAAACAATTTCCCAACCAATGCATAAACGGGATTAATCGAACGCAGTCGCTCACCGGTAATTTTAACCTTGGCCTTGTTTTCATCGGTCATCTGAATTTCCGTAGAAATATGCGCAAGCTGGTTTCGCATATAACTCTGGGAAAAGCCCATCGATCGGGCCTGAACGGCAACAGAATTCAGATAGGCATCCACAATATCGACTTCTTGATCCTCAACAATTTCGCGGCAGAGCAGCTCCGACATGGAAGCGCCGTCCAGCATGAAATACGCTTTTGTGAAATCAACCGCCGCTTCTGCGGGACTATCCACTTTACCGACACTGATCAGGAGCCCCTGCAGAATCACAAAAACCACGACAACGAAGCCAATAATCATTAAATTTTTACCGGTTAGCATTTATTTGACCTCCTTAAAATCTTGCTAAAATATAATCCGGGACCGCTCCGACCATGGTCTTAGGAGAAGCCAAATTGCCGGATGACCCATCGCAAATCGAAATTGGACTGTCATCGGCATTGACACGGATACCCGATCCAACCATTTTTCCTAACACAAAAATATTGTCGATGACAAGATTTTTTAAATCATCCGTAGGGTTTCTTTAGAAGTGGTTTGAATTGCCTAAACCGACGAATTCAGCTATCGTTAACGATACCAGGAAGTGGGTCAAAGATTTACTAGCCGCATGCCCCACAAAAATGTTATAAAAGCCGTGTGGCATGTTTTAATGCAGTTGAGTTCTTTAAACATCCATGTCTATGGTTTCGGGTGTCAGTGTTCAGGTGTCAGCTTTCTGAGGACAGAAGTCAGACGACAGCCTGCGAGGAGCTCCCCTCGGCACGCTCGGGGCCTGAGCTTGTCGAAGGCAGCCGAGTCGAAGACGAATTGCAAAAACTGGAAAAAGAAGCACTCAATCTGAACTCTATTATCTGTCCTATATCATCTGGTTACTGACACCCGAAACCCGACACCTGACACCTAAAATAAAACCGCGTTTTATAAATTATTTGCGGGATGCGACACGAGATTAAATCTCGCTACCAGTCAAAATCAAATGGATTGAGGGTGAATGAAGATGGGATCTGAAAACGAAAATATCTTTCGCCACATCAGAAATGCGGTGATCTATTCATGGGCCGGATTGAAAGCCGCATGGGATAATGAAATGGCTTTTCGGACCGAAGTCATTGTGATTGCGCTGATAATGCCCATTGGCATCTGGATTGGCGAAACGGCGGTGCAATGGGCGTTGCTGATCGGCTCCAGCATGCTGGTTCTGATTACCGAGTTGCTGAACTCAGCCGTAGAAAACGTTGTGGACCGCATCGGTAGGGAACATCATCTTTTGTCCAAGCAAGCGAAGGATTTGGGCTCGGCAGCAGCTGCCGTGAGCATGCTGACAGCCGTGGCGGTGTGGGGTCTGATTGCTTATGAGCGCTTTCTGCAGTAAAAAAAGTAGGGTTCGATCTAATTTAGCTCACCGCAGAGACGCGGAGGGCGCAGAGAGAAAGATTCCTTATAAAAAAAACTCTGCGCCCT
>JBFFCW010000154.1:0-8630 GCA_041559695.1 Desulfobacterales bacterium | reverse complement strand
CGTTGGACCATCGGTCACCTTAGCGAGCCGACATCATGACCGATAGATCAAAGACCATCGGGATTGAAAGAAGGAGGGGTAGATATGGGGAACATAAAAATTGCGATAGCCGGTTTGGGGAACTGTGCCAGTTCACTGGTACAGGGATTTTACTATTATCGTGATCGAGGCCCTATAAACGCCATCGGCCTGATGCACTGGGAAATCGGGGGTTATACGCCCGGTGACATCGAAGTAGTGGCTGCTTTTGATATCGACAAACGCAAAGTCGGCAAAGATGTTAATGAAGCGATATTTTCTGACCCGAACTGCACGACGGTGTTTTGTGGTCACCTGCCTGCCTTAGGGGTTACCGTCCGGATGGGCCGTATTGCGGACGGCATTGCCGATCATATGAAGGAATATGAAGACCGCTACACCTTTTTGCCGGCAGATCTGCCGGAGCCTTCCTTTGATGACGTTGTCGGGGTACTGAAAAAATCCGGGGCTGACATTCTTTTGAACTACATGCCGGTCGGCTCAGAGAAAGCAGCTTACTTTTATGCGGGCTGCGCGTTGGAGGCCGGCGTGGCGCTGGTCAACAACATCCCGGTATTTATTGCCAGCGACCCGGAATGGGCCAGGCGTTTTGCTGAGAAAAACGTGCCGTTGATCGGAGACGACATCAAATCACAGCTGGGCGCCACCATCACCCACCGCGTTTTAACCGATCTGTTTAAAAAACGAGGGGTTAAGATGGAGCGCACCTATCAGTTAAATACCGGTGGAAACACGGATTTTCTCAATATGCTCAACCGCCATCGATTAAAATCCAAAAAGAAATCAAAAACCGAAGCCGTTCAATCCGTTGCCGCCCGGCGGTTGAAAAATGAAAACATCCATATCGGCCCCAGTGATTACGTGCCCTGGCAAAAAGATAACAAAGTTTGCTTTATCCGCATGGAAGGCAAGCTTTTCGGTGATGTTCCCATGAATCTGGAACTGCGGCTTTCGGTGGAGGATTCACCCAACTCCGCCGGAGTGGCCATCGACGCGCTGCGCTGCGCAAAACTGGCCCTCAAGCGAGGTGAAGGCGGCGTACTGGAAGCGCCATCCGCATATTTCTGCAAGCATCCCCCGCGACAGTTCACCGACGATGAAGCTTATCAAATGCTGGAAAATTTTATTAAAAAATTCCCAAGCAATGTGCGTGAAATGTCGGATTATCGCCGCCGCAAAGGACAGGAGGTCACCGCCAAAGAAAAATAAAAGCGATTTGATATGGTTTAACTTTTTCCGCAAAGAGCTGAAAACATTATCACGGAAACACGAAATCCAGAAAGCACGAAATTATTTCATACCGCTTGTTTCGTGCTTTCGTGTTTTTTTTATTTGCGCCTCATTAGAATCAATAGGTTAGCTGAAAAAATTCAAATTCGGCCTGGAGACGGTTTCAAGCGGCCGCTCAAAAAATCGATGAAAGAATTCTTTCGCTTGGGCCATCGTTTCAGCCTTCTGGATGGTGCTGAAAAGGCTGTGGCCGAATTTAAAATTAGCGGAAAAATAGAAGCCAAATTTTTTAAAGCGCCGCAATGCTTTGGGGTGATCAAAATGTGTCTCCAGAAGCCCCGCCAGCTGCATTGCACTTTCTAAATAAATTTCAGCACCGCCCTGATACCCATCCGTCCATTCTGCAAACAACCAGGGCTTGGCGATCGCCATCCGACCGATGGCCACCCCGTCACAGCCGGTGGTCGTAAGCATCTTCAGACAATCGGTTTGATCAAACACATCGCCATTTCCGAACACCGGAATGTTCACCGCCTGTTTGACCATGCCGATGTATTCCCATTTGGGCGGCCGCGACCGGCGGTCGGGCGCAATCCTGGGGTGAAATGTCAATGCATCCGCGCCCGCGTCTTGGAAACGGCGCGCCATATCCATTGCCGTGCGGGGATTATCTTTCCAGCCGGTGCGGTACTTGACAAAAAGCGGGATGGATACGGCTTTGCGAACTTCAGACACGATTTTAACGGCCAGGTCCGGTGATTTCAAAATTGCCGCACCGCAATTTTGACGGCAAATGGAAACTTGAGAACATCCGAAATTGATGTCAACACCAAAAAACTGTTCGGCTTCAATACGCCGTGCGGCAGCAGCCATGTTCATCGGATCGCCACCAAAAATCTGACAGACCAGATGGGAAAGTTCGGCGTCGCGCCACCTGAAATAGGTCGAGCAGTGCCGATTCTCGTTTGGGATTCTTTTGGCACTGCACATTTCGGTAAACATGAGGCCGCACCCACCGTAGCTTTGAACCAGCTGCCGAAAGGCCACATTGCCTAAAAATGCCATCGGGGCAAGAACCAGCCGTTTTTCAATGGTGGTGGTCCCGATATTAAGCGGGCGATTTAGAATATCGGCAAGCTTCGAATTCATGTTCGCTCACTTCGCTCCTCCTGCTTGTGACAGGTGTATACGGGAATAATAGGATAATGCGACAGCGTCCTTTTTTTTCGGACACCGGTTGAATTTAGCAAATTTGCTGAATGTTTTAAACCGCTTTTCGGCATTACAGCGGCATTTCGGTGTACTTTGTCGCTAAAAATGCGTATTTCATTTGAAAAAGCAAACTTCATCGAATATAGTTTTTGCAAAACCCGTTGATTCAACCGGCATGCCAGATAGATGGCACGTAATCTTTTCGGTCTCTTTGATTTAATTACCACAGCGCCCGCAGCGCGCACAGAGAAAACCATCCTAAACTCGATTCTTATAAATTCTTTCTCTGCGGTCTGTGTGCGCTCTGTGGTAAAAAAAACCATCCAGGGTACGGCATGGTCGAAAAAAACATCGCTGTTATCGGTTCGACGACCATCGATGAAATTATCCATCGAAATTTCAGCCGGTTTAAAATCGGCGGTGTGACAACATACGCAGGAATTACCTACAGCCGGCATGGCATCAAGACCTGGGTGCTGACCAACGTTGCAAACCGCGACCGCGAAATCATTAAACGATTAGAGCAAGAATCGATTGTCGTCTGTAACGGACAGACCGAAATCACCACCTATTTTAGGAATCTGCTTGATGATGGTGACGATAACCGCCGGCAACATATTCTGCAGCAGGCCGCACCCATAAACTGGAGCCAGTTAACCGGAAATCTTAAAGATGTCGGTTTTGTGCACCTGGGTCCCTTACACCCGTCAGATATTGATGTGCGGACCATCGAATTGATCGGCCGGCTGAAACCTTTGGTTATCCTGGATGTCCAGGGTTTTCTGCGATCCGTTAAAAACAAAATCATCTATCCGGCGGTTTCAGCGCACTTGCCTGCAGCGATACGGGTTTCCCATCTCGTAAAGGCAAACCGGCAAGAGTATGAGTCTCTGATTGATTTTTTCCGGACGGATTTAACGGAATTAATGCGCCAATTTAAAATCAACGAATTCGTTGTTACAACCGGACATAAAGGTGGTTTCGTCCAAACGATTACCGGAGAAGAAATCCCTTATCCGGCCGCCAGCGTAAAATCGAATGGAGACCCGACCGGTGCGGGTGACATCTTTTTGGCCGCATACGTTATCGAGCGGTTCTATTACCGCCGATCGATTACGGATGCCTGTCAATATGCGGCGGAATTAGCTGCCCGGCAAATCGGGGGAAACTATATCAAGCCTGACGATCTTTCTCTGGAGGATTGGAAAAAACATCGCTTCTGAAGGGGTACCCCATGGCCGGTACAAATCGACGCTTAATTCCAGAAAGTTTACAAAACAAATTTTTGAGGCTGTTGGACCCGCTGGTCAGAGCGCTGGCCAAACGGAAGATTCATGCCAATAGCCTGACCCTGGCCGGATTCGTTATTACATGCATGGCTGCGGTTGCGCTGTCCAAAGGCAGCCTGCGCACCGGCGGCCTGTTGATCTTGCTGGGTGGATTATGTGACGGCATTGACGGCAATCTGGCCCGCTCCACCGGCAAAACGACCCGGTTTGGCGCCCTGTTAGACTCCGTAATTGATCGTTATTCCGAATTTGTGATGTTTTTGGGCATCGCGGCCTATTTTATTCTATTGAAAAACCATTTTATTTTGATCGTGACGTTTATGGCGCTGTGCGGTTCAATAATGGTCAGCTATACGCGAGCGCGGGCTGAAAGCCTTGGATTTGAATCAAAAGCGGGTATGACCCAGCGCGCCGAGCGGATTGTTTTTTTGGGATTCGGCGCTTTAATCCATCCGATGGTTTTTAAACTGTCTGTCTGGCTGGTCGCCATTCTGGCAAATGTTACGGCATTGCAGCGGCTGCGCAAAGCCTATCGGCAGAGTAAAACGAAAAAGGATCAAAAACCAAAAATCACGGAACCCCGAAATTAAAATAGCACGAAATTTTTTCTTTCTGTCCATTTTCGCGTTTCCATTTTTTCGTGATTTCGTGGTGAAATCATCTTTATTTTTTGCAATTATGCCGAAAAAGGGTGAATTGATATGAAATTTGCAATCATGGGAACCGGTGTGATGGGCTGCGGGTGGATCACCCAATGTGCCATCAGCGGTCATGACGTACACTGTTATGATTCAAATCCGGATTCGGTGGCGGCAGTGGCGCAGCAATGCGAGAAGCTCGCCGGCACAGCGGCCAGAAAATTTAAAATTGATGATCCGGGCTATGGTTCTAAAACCATTAAAAAGATCACCACCTATGAAATTAAAACAGACTTCATTAAAGCCGCTCAACGTTGTGATGTGTTTTTTGAGGTTATTTTTGAGGATATGAGTCTTAAATGCGCGGTTCTATCTGAGATATTGCCCCGGCTGCCACCAGATATTAATTTCTGGTCAAACACCAGCAGCCTGGATATCGATGCGCTGGCAGAAGCCGGCGGCCGACCCGAACGCTCAATTGTAGCCCATGGTATGAATCCGGTCCCGTTGATGCCCGGTGTCGAGGTCGTGCCCGGCCGCAAAACGTCCGCAGCAACCATCGAATTTACCCGTAAAACCTTGCTGGATATGAAAAAGGTCCCCTTTCTGGCACCCAACATACCGGGTTTTTGGGTCAACCGGCTTTTGTTTCCGCAAATGCTGGACGCCATCCGCCTGCTTGAAACCGGCAGGATACAGGTTGAAGATGGAGATGCGGGATTGACCACCTGTCTGGGCCATCCCCAGGGCGCCTTTAAGCTGTATGATTTTGCGAGCACGCCCACCCTTTTAAGGGTTGCTCTGGAAATGTATAAAGCGTCCGGTGACCCGCGCTTCTATCCGCCGTTAATGCTAGTGCGGATGGTGAAAAACAAAGAATTCGGCGCCGGCAGTGGAAAGGGTTTCTATGACTGGAGCGACCCCCGTAACCCCCGGCCGCGCAAGCTAGCGAAATATATCATCGGCACGGCTGAGGATATGACAAATAGGGTGAAATAGGTGAAGCGCACGTATATCGCAGGTTGGCCCGTGGGCCGGTTGAGCCGGTTGAGCCCGTTGAAAAAAAAGGAAATCGTCTATTTTTTTTACCGGCCAACGGGCCAACGGGTTAACCGAATAATTAAGTGAGCACCTTGCGACGATGTGCAACGCGGTCATCGGCTAAAATACGGGCTTTTTAGATTGAATCGTGTTGGGTTCTGGATATGATTTCCTCCTGATGATCCGTGTCCAGATCCACGAAATAATCACTGTATCCCGCCACGCGCACCAGAAGATCCCGATATTCATCGGGTTTCTGCTGGGCCCGTCGCAGGGTTTCAGAATCAACAATGTTAAACTGAATATGATGCCCGTTGAGGTTAAAGTAGGTGCGGATCAGGTGGCATAATTTTTCGATACCGTCTTCATCCTGCAGAACACCGGGCAGAAACCGCTGATTTAACAGCGTGCCGCCGGATTTAACCTGATCCATCTTGGCCAAAGACTTAATCACCGCGGTCGGGCCATTGCGATCGGCGCCATGAGCCGGCGATGTCCCGTCCGAAATCGGCAGCCCGGCCAGACGGCCGTTGGCCGAAGCCCCCAGCATTTTCCCAAAATAAACATGGCAGGTGGTGGACAGCATGTTGAGATGATAAGATGTGCCCTTGGTGTTGGGCTTGCCGTCAATGGCGCCAAACAAGTCGGCATACACCCGCTGCATGATGCCGTCGGCGGCGGCGTCGTCATTGCCGTAAAACGGTGTTTTATTTAAAAGACGCAAGCGCAGGGCTTCCTGACCTTCAAAATTCGCGTGCAGGGCCATCTGCAGATCTTGCATGCCAACGGTTTTATGATCAAATACATGCGTTTTTATCGCAGACAGGCTGTCGGTCACGGTCCCGATGCCGCAACACTGGATATAATTGGTGTTATATCGGGGGCCCCCGTCGTAATAATCTTTTCCTTTGGTGATGCAGTCTGCGATGACCACAGATAAAAAGGGTGCCGGGGCATATTTGGCATACATGCGTTCGATATAATTGTTCACTTTTATTTTCAGGTCCACGATATAATTCAGCTGACGCCCAAAGGCCTCATAAAGCATGTCAAAATCCTCAAATGCCAGCGGATCTCCGGTTTCCAGTCCGACAGCTTCACCGGAGAGCGGATCGTTGCCATTGTTTAAGGCCAGTTCCAATATTTTGGGAAGATTTAAATAGCCGGTTAAAATATAGGCTTCTTTGCCGAAAGCACCGGTTTCAATACAGCCGCTGCATCCCCCTTCCCGGGCATCTTCCAGGGTTTTGCCGGTTCGCACCTGTTCCATGACGACTTCATCGGCATTAAAAACTGAGGGATAACCATAACCTTTGCGAATCACCCGGCAGGCCGACTTTAAGAACCGATTGGGTGTCTTGTGACTGATCTGAACATTGCTGCCGGGTTGCAGCAAATGCAGCTCATCGATCGCTTCCAGCATGATATAGGAGACATCATTAACACCGTCCGACCCGTCTCTTTTCAGGCCGCCGATATTGATGTTGGTAAAATCATTATAGGTGCCGCTTTCCAGCGCGGTGACGCCTACTTTGGGGGGGGCCGGATGGTTATTAAACTTGATCCAGAAACACTCGATCAGTTCTTTGGCGCAATCGCGATCCAGGGTGTTGTCGGCCAGGCCTTTCTCATAAAACGGCAGCAGGTGCTGATCCAGATGACCCGGGTTCATGGCATCCCAGCCGTTCAGCTCGGTGATGGTCCCCAGATGAACAAACCAATACATCTGGAGGGCTTCCCAGAAATCCTGCGGTGCCTGGGCCGGTACCCGGCGACAGACGGCGGCAATCCGCTGGAGTTCTTTTTTTCTGGCGGGATCGCCTTCTTTTGCAGCCATCTCCAGGGCCAGATCGGCATGCCGCTGCCCAAAAATGATAACGGCATCACAGGCGATATCCATGGCCGTTAACGCTTCGGCTTTATCGGCCGCCTCAGGATCAGCTAAATAATCCAGACGTTCTAAGACGTCGGCAATGTCTGCTTTGAAATCCAGCATGCCTTTGCGATAGATGATTCCGTCCAGGGTCGTGTGCCCCGGTGCGCGCTGTTCCATGAACTCGGTAAATGTCCCGGCAGTATAGGCGCGCTTCCATTGATCCGGCACCCGGCGAAAAACCCGTTCCCGCATGCTGCGGCCACTCCAGTAGGGAATCACCATTTCCTTGTAGATTTCCATGGCCTCGTCGGCAACCGCATAACGGGTCATTTCCCTGGAATTGAGAATCTTTAGATCCTCCAGTGAATGGCAGGTCAATTCCGGAAAGGTGGACACCGACTTGGGAAACGGACCGCGCTCGCCGACAATGAGTTCATCGTCACCGATATAAATCGTTTTTTTATCGCACAGATTTTTGAAATTCAGCGCCCGCAGCACCGGCACTGAATATTTTCCATCATTTTCCCTGTAAAATTCGGTGACCAGCAAGGCGCGCTCAGCCGAAATACAGGGCCGGGCCTTAAAGCTTTGCTCACGCAACCGCGCAATTCTTTTGTTCATGGTTTCCTATCCTCCGATTTTGACCCGCAAGCCGGATTTTGCGAGCCTTCCGGCGATCATTTTCAAATGCGCGTCGCCGGGGCGCTCAATATCCGACGATGCGGATTCCATTCCGAGCCGGCCGTATTTGCCTCGAGCGGAATTGTGAAAAGGCAGTATCGCGATGTGTTCGACCCCGGGAAGGGCAGATACGAAGGCAGCGGTTCGATCGATATTTTCGGCATCACTGTTGAGGCCGGGAATAATCGGAACGCGCACCTGGATTCGGGCTTCATTTTGGGCCAACAGTTTCAGATTATTTAAGATCAGTTCATTGGGCACACCGGTAAAGTCCCGATGTTTAACCGTATCCATGAGTTTCAAGTCATACAAAAACAAATCCGCCTTTTGGGCAACTTGTAAAAGAAGCTCGCTATCCGCATAGCCGGTGGTATCCACCGCTCGGTGAAGATCAAGTTCTGCGCAGGCGTCAAGGAGTTGTAATAAAAATTCGGGCTGCATCAGGGGCTCACCGCCGGATAAGGTAATTCCCCCGCCCGATTCATCATAAAAGGCAATATCTTTTTCAATCTCATGCATGACCTCACCGACCGTTACTTTCCGGCCGACAAATTCGACGGCCTCCGACGGGCAATAATCGGCACAGGTTTGGCACAGATCACATTTTGCAGGATCCGAAACAAT
>JBFFCW010000153.1:0-8644 GCA_041559695.1 Desulfobacterales bacterium | reverse complement strand
GCGTTTTTGTACTGATTGCCGCTGGTGCCGATGGCCATGTAAAATCCGGGAAGGTCGGATTTGTCGTAAATGGGAATCCAGTCATCACTGCAGTCATACAGATCAACCACGCCCTGATACTGGTTGGGGATGGCCAGATCGTTGACCCGCATGCCTTCGCGCATGACCATGCACTTGAATTGGTCGGTAAAGTTGGTGTCGTAATCGTCCGGATCATCCACCCACAGGAGCGGATCGCAGTCCGGATCTTCACTGCCGATCAAAATGTGATTGCCGACCTCGGGGCGCGAGTAACAACCGATGTCTCCGTCAGACAGCATGTAACCATCGCGCTCCCAATTCATGCCTTCGGGCGCGGGCACATGGGCAACTTCCTGCTTCATCGGCCGTGTTTTGATTTTCATCGATTCTTCTACGCCGGCCATTCGATTGATTAAAAAGGAGTGGGGGCCCGCCACATTCACCACAACCGGCGCTTCGATTTCGCTGCCGTCTGCCAGCCTAACTCCGGCTGTCCGCCCCTGTTTCTGCAGAATTTCAGCCACCTGTGCATTGTAAAGAAATTCGCCCTGCTGGGCCTCGGCAGCCACCTGGACGTTATGGGCCGATAGTTTGGGGTCTGAGATATAGCCGGACTCGGGGATCCAGAGGGCACCGGGAATCTTTTCCGCGGTGGGTTGACCGAACTCCGGGTCGTCTATCCATTTTTGAGGAAAGTAGCTGGCCAGGTTAACATTTGGCAGGTAACGATTGATCTCTTCCGGTTCCACTTCCAGATAGCCGATGCCAAATTCGTCCAGGGCCTCTTTTACACGGCTGAGGTTCTGATTGACAGGCGTTTTGATGACCAGGGCCCCCGTGTTTCGGTATGTGACCATGCCTTCAGGATCCCTGACGCCGAGATAGGTGGGCCAATCCAGCCAGTAGAAATAGCCTTCTCGCGCAAGCGCCACGCCTTCGGTTGTGGAGTAATGAAAACGAATGATGGCGCATGACCCGCTCGTGGAACCCATGCCGGCGTCACCGAGTTTGTCCACACTCAGGGTTTTATAGCCCATTTTGGCCAGTTCGAAGGCCACGCAGCACCCAATGACACCGGAGCCGATAATAACTGCATCGTATTTTTTTGGCATTTGACTCCTCCTTTTTTATCACCTAAACTGATCGTTTCAAATTTAAACTTAAATTTTTAATCTGCCATGAATACCAGAGCAAGGCACAACTTTCAAGAGGGAACGCGGTCAGCGATCATCGCCGTATTCATACGGTACGACAATCCGGTCAGATGCGGCGTGGGGTATCCCACCAGCCGATTACGGTGCCGTATCGCTTAAACCAGACTTGCTCCCGGCCTTCAATTTCCCTGATCCAGTCTCCCAGAGCGGAAGCGTGATGGATCACAAGGGGAGTACTGTGTGGCGGCAGGATATCGCTTTGCAGAGCATAAAGGGAGATGATTTTTTGAATTTCGGCAGCGGTTTCTTCGGTATCCCATGCGGTCGGATGGATAAACCCGTGGTTGGCCCCTTCCCTGCTTGAATATCCGAATGCATCCCCAAATTCATTTTTGAGATCCCGCATCAGTCGAATGGCCTGCAAATTTTCTGCGACACTCAACCCCTTGTTTAGATTTCTCAGGATGCGGTCGTCAAATGACTCAAATCCGATTGAACTCAGCAATACAAAAATGCCACGCCGGGCGGTAACGGCCAGCAGTGCTTTTAAGTGCTGAATTCCTGAAATGAGTCCATCCGCCCTTAAGGTGAGATTGATCTGTGATAGTCCAATGTCATGCGAATGGACCGCATCCAGCAAATCGGAAATAACCGGCAGCGGATATTCATTGATGAGCTCAAACGGTATTTTCCTGCCATCCCGGGTTTCCGGCAAACAACAAATTTGCTCGATCACCGTTTCGGTGCCCAGCTTGCCGTGAAAGCCTTTGTCCACAGCCACATCGCAAAAGCTGCAGCCTCGCAGCCGAAGTCCGATTGTTTTTCCATGTCCTGCGCTGATGGAGGCCGGATAATCAATGCGAGGTTCTGTGTTGCGGGCCGCGTGGGGGCAGCCGATGTGCTGCAAAACCTGTCCCGTTCTGACATTTAATGGCGCAAGCCCGTTTTGTGCGGGTATGTAAATATTATCCCAGCGCACTTTCCCCAGGTAGTTGGGTTCCCAAATTTTGGGGGCATTTTGTCTGACAGTGCCGTCTGCGTCTGCAACCAGCAGCCCGGGAACAGACGGCGCATCAGTGGTATTCAGGCGGCGTAGCAGCGGGATCACCTGCTCCGCCGGCCCCTGCAGACCATAGTTGAAAGATTCCCATAAACCCTTAAACCGGTGGGGCTGATCTCGCCAGCCCTTTTCTCCTGAAAAATCAACGTTTGCCTGCGGGCCTGCAAGAATCGTTATGGCCCCCTCAGTCTTCAGTTCAGCTGCCAGGGAGAAAAGATCTTCGCGGCCGCTCAGGGCGGAAAAACCGATGATGGGCCTGTGGGCACCAAAATAATCTGCCAGTGCCTTTTTAAGCAAAAACCGGTCATCCTCACGGCTGACAGCAATCACAATGCATTCACAGGGAACATGATCTTCAATGATGGTGGCCGCCATCTGGGGCCCGAGGAGCCCGTAGGTTTCACCTTTGAAAAAGCTGGTTATGACGGCCATTTTTTTGGGGGGGGCATTTGCTGACCGGCGGGCTGTCATTTCTCCATTACCATAAAAAATAGAGGCCCCCGAATGAACCGGGTGCCCCTATGGGTTATCGAATAAAAATGCAATACGCTTTCCTTATTACCTAATTTGAACTGATCGGTTTTAGGTATAAGAGCTATAGTTGGTCCTGCAGCGCTGCGGCTTCTTTGCCCGCTGTGGACACCCGTTCCGCTGCCTGGCGCCGCTTGGCGATGGTCACTTTATCGGACTCAATAAAATCTACCGCCTTTTCTTCACAAAACCGGACACACTGCGGATCGCCGTCACATAGGTCGCACTTGAAGATCTTTCTGTCGGTCGGATTAAACATCATGGCACCGAAGGGACACGCGCTCACACAGGAACGGCACCCGATGCAGACATCATAATCAACGACAACGCTTTTCAATTCATCATTGCGCGAGATCGCCTTGACCGGGCAAACATTCAGACAGGGAGCATCCTGACACTGCTGGCAGGACATCGGAATATACAGACCTTCGGCTTCCCACTTAACCACCCGGATCCGGCTTCGAGCAGGATTCGAGATTCCATCATGCGAAACAGCGCAAACAAGCTCACACAGTTGACAGCCCGTGCACTTCTGGTGATCTACATATAGCACTTTAGCCATTTATTTCCTCCTATTTAATCGAGCAAGAAACGCTTAATTAGGTTTAACTCAATTGGGGTTACAGCAAGTGGGACGGCTCATTCTCCAGGCCGAGGTTTTTCAGGGTCTCCTTTTTAGGAACACCCTCTCGATCGAGTCCCTGGTGCTTGTATAATTCATCCACCATTTTTACGAATTTTTTCTTATCGATCGTCATACCGATCACATCGATGGCGCCGCGTTTGCAGGGCTCATCAAAATAGCGATGATTCAACATATCGCCCTTTTCAAGATCGTTGCGTGTCAGCCCTTCTCTTAAGTTAAAGAGCCTTTCGATCATGTTGCATCGTCGGGAAACCTCCCAGATCTCTTCCGGCGTCATTTCGAGCCCGGTATTGTAGTAAAGCACTTTTGACCAATCCTCGAAATTGGGCAGGGTCGGCCCCAGAAAGGTTGTATGATATTTGCAGATTCCGAGACAGTCGACGCCCATGAAACAGTTTTCCTGCCAGAAAACCTGCCAGGGTTTGCCGATATATTCGGTATGCTCGGAACTGAGCGGCCCGTCATAAGGAATCGGGCTGCCGTAAATCTTCCTCAAAACCTTTTCCGGCAGATGGTACAAATCAATGGCAGGCCTGCTTCTCAGATGGTCCGAGCCCCTGGATGCAGTGGCCACATTGAGTGCCAGCCCGGGGGTGGGGCGCTCATCAGAATGCAAATTGCTCATGCCTTTGACCTGAACGAGATAATCAAAAGATTTCTTGCCGATCTTTTTCGAGGCCGGAATACCGCCGTCGGCAAGCGCATCTGCCAGCCAGCCCTTGCGGTAGCAGATCCGCTCAACCATCTCGAGAACCACTTTGTCATTTCCCCAGCTCAGATCGAGCCCATCGGTTTCTTTGTCGGTAATGATGCCCAACTCATAGAGCTCCATGGCCCAGGAAATGAGGCTGCCGGTTTCAAGATTATCCATCCCGAATTGATTGACCAGATAATTGCCGGTCAGAACCGTCTCGGCCCGGGGCGTGTCGGTCTCGGCCCCAAAAGCGCCAAGGGAGGTGTACTCCGGACCTTCGTCATATTTTCCGGCCAAGGGGCCCCCGGGAATTTTATACTGGGCCCGGCAATGGACCTGGCAGCCGAAACAGCCCGTCATATGATGGGGCCCCATTGACTGTTCAGCAATTTCATCGATACGCTCGGGTTCGATGTCATCGGCATATTCACACTGGTTGTATTGAAAATTTCGGGTCCGGACGCCGCCCCAACAATTGGTCGCACCCCAGATAAAGGGGGTCCCTAAAACGCCCTGGGTTTGATTCACTTTAGCGCTGACGATTTGGTCAATGAAGCGTTTATTGTATTCCAGCGCTTCAACCGGATGGGCAATTTCGATGTCCATGGTCCCGCGGGCGGCCACAGCCTTCAGATTCTTGGAGCCCATGACACATCCCATTCCCGTCCGACCGCCGGAATTTTTAATTCCCGTCATCACGTTGGCAAACCGAACCAGATTTTCTCCGGCAGGCCCGATGACGCAACTCTTGACTTCCTCGTCTCCCAGATCTTCTCGAATGGCCCATTGGGTGTCGGTCACGGATTTACCCCAGATGTCGCGCGCGTCGCGAATCTCTATTTCGCCGTTGTTTATCGAAATATAGACGGGATGCTCGGATTTTCCTTTGATGACCAGATGATGAAAGCCTGCCCAGGCCAGCTCAGGGGCAAAAAAGCCGCCCATGTTCGTACTGCCCAGCAAGCCGGTCAGCGGTGATTTGGCCATAATATGCGTTCTGGCAGTGGCGGAAGCGCAGGTGGCCGTCAGGATGCCTCCACTGATTAAAAGGGTGTTTGCAGGCCCCAGCGGATTACACCCTTTTTTGGTATGGTTATAAAGCAGATAAGCATCCAGTCCGCGGCCGCCTAAAAATTTCTTGCGCACATCAAGCGGAATCGGTTTGGTTTCGATATCACCGGTGGTGAGATCAATGTATGCAATCTTTCGGTTTAACGCCATATCAGGATACCCCCTTTTCCTTTAATTTTTCTTCCGCCAATTTTTTGTTGACCTCCCAGACCGGACCGCGAATACGGGGCAAATTGGCATTGACCCAGTGAATCCGATATTCCATTCCGCAGGTCGGACATTTGGCGGTCTTACAGCCCTTTTCCGGCTGAATTCTCTCCATGCAGCTTGGATTATGGCATCTGAATTTACCGTAGGTCCGGGTCTTGCGAAGACTTTCGGCCGTCGAAAGGCCTTGCTTATCGGTCGCCATACTACTCTCCTTTGTGTTTAGTGGAACCCATCCCCTGATGCTTCGGCGTGCGTAACGCTTTATTTTTAAGATGGCTTCTGTGGATTTTTTCCGCTTTATGCAAACCTGGCCTTTGCGAGGGTTTAGATAAAGTCGGATACGTTCATCATTATGAACAGATGTGCTTTTTCAACTTGATATCATAGCGCACCTTTTTGATCAAGCAAAAAGATAACTTTTTCCATATTTTTTAGCCTTCTATTTTTAAATTAGGATATCAATTATGGATTAAAAATCGTAAAAATGAAATTCGAAAAAACTAATTTTCAAATCAATCGTTCATTGAGGTGAACATAATTTTGTTGACAAATACAGATATCCAATTGTATTCTCGAACTATGAAAAAATATGGCGCACCATCCGTGAAAAAGGCTTTTGCCATCCTCAGTGCCATTTCCTCGTCAAGACAGGGCCTGGGCGTCAGCGAACTGGCCAAGAATCTCAAAATGGCCAAGAGCACGGTCCACGGGATGACATCTGCCCTGGAAGAGCTCGGGGCTGTCATGCGGGATCCGCTGACCAAAAAATACAAGCTGGGTTTTACCTTGCTCGAGATCGGCCGATCGGCCTATGCCCAGATCGATCTCAAAACGTCGGCGCGGCCGGTGATGGAAGAACTGATGGAAAAAACCCAGACATCGGTTTTTCTGGGCATCCTGAACTGGGACCATGTCACCATACTGGACATTGTCGAGTCCAGACAGGATCTTAAGATTACGGCCCCAATCGGCACCACCATACCCATGCTGGCCGGCGCCGTGGGCAAAGTTTTTCTGGCTTCCATGGATGACGCACAGGTGCGCAAAATTGTTGAATCCAGAGGATTGCCCCGCTTTACGGGCAATTCAATCGTTGATGCGGCGTTATATTTCCAGGAGTTAAAGCAAGTCCGTGAACAGGGGTTCGCTGTGGATGATGAAGAATACATTCTCGGTGTCCGGGCGGTAGCATCGCCGCTGATGGGATTGGGTCAGTTAAGATCGGCCATTTGGATCGTCGGTTTCAAGGCCAGTCTTGATGAAAATAAGATGAAAACACTAACCGGGGATACCCAAAAGGCCGCCCAAAAAATCAGTCAACGGATTCAACAACAGCTGATCACCCCGCATAACGCTAACTAACCAACGCCTAAATTGATCGTTTCAATTTAAAAAAGGGTTCGTTTTGCTCTGTTCTCAAGGAATTCTGCCCGTCGCGAGCCTCGGGGTCGAACGATCGATTTTTATTTTAATTTGAAGCGATCAATCAGTGAAAGACAAGTGACTTTACCGTAACCGGAAATACCTGGCCGGCCGCCAGGGGCTCACCGATATCGACCCAATCACCTTCTTTGAGCGCGAGTTCGTCGAGGGTCAATAAATTGGTTTTCAATTCTGTTTCACGACGAATAACGTTTCCGACGCCGCACGCAATATCAGTTCCAAAGATCAAAATAATCGGTATGCCGTTCTTTATTGAATCGGCATGGGCTGCTTCGATGGACCTGGCAAATAATTCCAGCTGGGGATAGGAAGCCCGAACCGGGTCTTTAAAATATAGCGCCACAACGTCTTCACCTTCGATCCGGTCATATCGCCGAAAGGCAGCATTTATCCGTGATACAGCATGTTCAAAGCTTAAATTCGATTGCTCGACATCCACACGAATGACCGGCACGTTTCGGATCGGGAACACAATCTGGTCATCCATAAAACACGAACTGCCGGATATGGATAATGAGTAGGCACCGGCCCCAATGACGGTGGCTCTGATTTTATTGGCGGGCTCGACAACTGCAGCGGTTAATCCGGTTGTCAGTGAATTCATTTGATCGGCTAAAATTTTCCCGATATCATCATAATGGTTTAAACCGCCATACATCAGTTCCGCAACCCCTCCGGAAAAAGAATATTCGTCAATTCGCCCGGGAAATTGCAGATCATCGGTCAGCATGAGCTGCCGGGCCAACCTTGATTTTGCAGGCCCTGTGATAACCTCAAACAAAATCTTACCAAACATCTCAGCGATTCTTTTGCGATCTGCCTTCGAAATACGATCCCCGATGTTACAGTTCAGCCCTAAATGCTGCATCACGATCCGGGCCGGCGGGTCGATGCGCCAGATTTTTCCTCTGGAACTGACGCCCAGCAACCGGCCACCGACAGATATGCAGCTGGTCGAAAGCGTCCGCCCGTTTTTAATAATGGCGATGTTTGACGTTCCTCCGCCGATATCGCAGGACAAGATGGTATTATGGCGATTTTTAGAACGGGCTGCCGCACCGGAACCCATAGCAGCAATTATGCTTTCGAAATTGGGCCCTGCGGTTGCGGCCACAAATTTCCCGGCATCATTAGAGAGTGCTCTGGCAATTTGCCTGGCGTTTTTCTTACGAGCAGACTCACCGGTGACAATTACCGCACCGGTTTGGATATCGGTCGGATCAATTCCGGCACGTTTATATTCTGATTTAAGAAAATCGGTTAATCTATTGATATCGATTGTTTTATCATCAAGCAGAGGTGTATGGATGATTCGCCCTTCATATACGATGTTTCTTTCCTGAATTTTGAAACGTCGCGTTTCCGAGCCCTCATCTTTTTTCAGAAACAGATTGGAAAAAACCAGATGGCTGGTTGAACTGCCAACATCGACCCCAACGGAGAGTATTTCTATTTCATTTATTTCCATATTCAGAGGTTCAGAGGTTTTGGGTTCAGAGGTTCAAGATTGATCATCATGCAGTACAACCCTTGGACCTCTGAACTGTGAATTCGTTAAAAAGAAAATCCTTAATATTTAATTATATCTATATTTTATCTATTATTTATTTTATTCTTGCTTGAACCATTTTCCAGGCCGGTTCGCACCCGCCTTCGGACCCCGGACGCGCCCCCTGGCATCCAATCTTTGGTTGCACGAATTTCCTCATAAGACTGCAGCCTGTCCATTTTCTTGAGCCGGGCAACAATCTGCGTCCAGGCGCAGGGGGTACCCTGGCCAACTTCACAGTAGCCCCCTTTGGAGCCACCGCAGG
>JBFFCW010000152.1:0-8662 GCA_041559695.1 Desulfobacterales bacterium | reverse complement strand
TTTAAAGCGATCGAAGCCTTTGAAAAAGGCCTGGGCTACGATATCGATGCCGATATTGAAACCGAAGCCGAGCTGTTCGCCGATTGTGCGGTTTCCGATGTGGCCAAAAACCTCATCAACATATTCCTCAATACCCGTGCTGCCGGCAAACTGCAGAGCATTGAAGGCCTCGAACCGGCTAAAATCAAAAAAGTGGGCATGCTCGGCGGCGGTGTGATGGGTACCGGTATCGTCAATGTGCTTCTCAAAGGCGGATTTGATGCCGTTTTGTGGGAAATCAACGAAGAAGCCCTTGAAAAGGCACTGGCGTCAATCCGCAAAACTTTTGACTATCCCATTAAGCAGAAAAAAATGACCCCGGCCGACCTGGAAAAACTGCTCGACGATCACCTGCAAACCACCACCTCCCTGGCGGATATGAAAGATGTCGATCTGATCATCGAGGCCGTATTGGAGGACATGCAGGTCAAGCAGGAGATCTGGCAGCAGCTGGAAGGCATCTGCCGAAGGGATGTAATCTTTGCCACCAACACCTCGGCGCTGCCGATTACCGAAATGGCTTCCATTCTTGCCGATCCCGGCCGGATGATCGGGATGCACTTTTTCAATCCGGCTCACCGGATGCAGCTTTTAGAGGTTATCTGTGCCGCAAAGACCTCGAATCAGACGCTGGCAACCACCGTCGCCTTTTCGCGCGCCATAAAAAAGATACCGATTGTGGTCAATGACGGGCCCGGTTTTTATGTATCGCGCCAACTGGGCGGCCTGATGGGCGGTGCCGTTTACTTGAGTGCCGATGGCGTCGATGGTGCCGCCATCGAATCCGCAATGACCGATTTCGGCATGCCCATGGGGCCCGCAACACTGGCAGATCTCACCGGAATCGATATCAATTACCACGTCAACAGGACCTTTGAGAAAAGATTGGGCGAGCGCTATAAAATACATCCTTTGACCGAGCGCATTTACCAGACGGGCTGCTATGGCAGGAAAACCGGCGCCGGCTATTTTGATTACAGCGGTGATCAGCCGGTACCCAATCCCAAAGTCGTCAATGTCGTTCAAAAATATCTCCGGGATAACCGGATTTCCCCCCGGGAGATGTCAAAAGATGAGATCATAGACGCGATGCTCTCTCTCGGCATTAATGAAGCCGCGCTGATGATTGAGGAAGGTATCTGTGACCGGCCCCAGGATATGGATTTGGCCTTGATTTACGGCCTCGGCTATCCGCCCTATCGCGGCGGCATTCTGCGATATGCTGACAAGTGGGGCCTTAAGAATGTCTATCAAAAGCTCGTCGACCTGGAAAAGACATACGGTCCGCGCTTCAAACCGGCGGATTTGATCAAGGAAATGGCCGAAACGGGTAGGACCTTTTATACATATTAGATTAAACCGGGAGTCGGAGAGAGGCTGCCGTCATGCCCGCGTAAGCGGGCATCCAGTCTTTTCCGCAAAATATTTCTGGATTCCCGCCTTGGCGAGAATGACAATTTATAAATCTTCAAACACTCAATTAAATGCAATGGTCTGATCAAACAAAGTTGCGCAATACACAATATTTAATCCCGAATGCTATGAGGTATCTGGCATCTATCATCTAGGTTAAAGGAGGCAGGACAATGAAAGAAGTCGTTATCGCAGGTTATCTACGAACAGCCCAATCCCGTTCCAGACCCAATGATCCGGCCAGGGACTGGTTTTGCAAGATGAGGGCCGATGAATTGTTGGCACAGCTGATGCCGGAACTGATAAAAAGAACCGGAGTCGACCCGAAGGAAATCGACGATTTTCTCCTGGGGTGCGCAACAGCCGTTAACGAGCAGTGGGCCTATGGCGGACGTTACCCCATATTTCTGGCCAATTTGCCGGAGACCATCCCCGCAAAATTCGTTGATCAGCAATGCGGTTCGGCCATGGCCGGTATCCATATCGGGTTCATGGAAATTGCCCAGGATTTTGCCGATGTTGTTCTGGTGGGAGGCATGGAACATATGACCCGCGTGCCCATGGGCGGGCAGCTGGTTGACAGAGGCCATATCGTACCGAATATGACCCTTTTCACGGATCCCGCCTATCAGCACTGGGACATGATGACCACGACCAACATGGGCCTGACCGCAGAAAAATTAATTTCCCAGACGGATTTTACCAGAGAAGATATCGACCGCTGGGGGGCACAGTCGCACCAGCGGGCCGCCAAAGCCCGGTCCGAAGGATTCTTTGACGAAGAAATTTTTCCGATCGCAGCCGAACAGGCCGACGGAAAGACCCTGACCGTGGATCAGGATCAGGCGGTGCGGGAAAATGCCACCGTTGAGGGCATGGCCGATCTTAGACCCGCGTTTAAACCGGACGGGGTGATTACGGCCGGAAATTCGTCGCCGCTGAACGCTGCGGCAACTTCCATGCTGCTGATGTCCAAGGAAACCGCCAAAAAGAAAGGCATCAAACCCCTGGCAACCATCCGATCCATTGGATTTGCCGGTGTGGATCCCACGATTATGGGACAGGGTCCGGTGCCGGCCAGTAAAAAGGCCCTGGCGAAAGCCGGACTTAACGCCAGCGACATTGACTTCTGGGAGATTAACGAGGCATTTTGCATCGTTGCCCTCAACTGCATCCAGCAGCTGGGGTTAGATCCGCAAAAGGTGAATGTCATGGGCGGCGGCACCGCCATCGGCCATCCACTGGGCGCCACCGGCATCCGCTTGACCGGCACCCTGGCGCGCATATTAAATCTCAGAGGCGCCCGATACGGCTGCGCCAATGCCTGTGTTGGCGGTGGACAGGGCGTGGCCACGATTATTGAACGGGAGGAATATGAATGGTGCTAAAAAAATGAGATACTCTCATTTTGTTGAATGCTCTTTGACACGCGCTTGAAGTTCCCTGTCTGCCAGTTCTTTTGCCGTTTTTGTAAAAAACCATTTGCCCATATTTTGGATTAGAAAGTGGTATCTGATTTCATGGGTTGTATTCTGCCGCTCCATCTCATGATGGTATCCAATCCTGGAAACGCGCCAGAGCCTATCGGCATCCTTGACCAGCTTTTCCTCAATCGTTTGCGGATTTTTCCCGGAATCATGCCTCTCAATGATCCGGGCAATCTCATCAGAGGCTGACCGGTCATAATCCAGTTTTGCTAGAATCTCTACGGCAATTCTGGCCCCCTCCACTTCGTGGATACGATTGAGCTGGGTTGCTTTTTCACCTTTTGCGTGCACGCCAAAGGCAATCTTTATCTCCTCGGGTTTTAGCTGGGACCAGCCAACATCATGAAGGATAACAGCGGGTTCCACTATCTTTGGGTCGCCTGCTTCTCTTTCAAGGAGATACACGGCGTATTCATGCGCGATCCGGGTATGAAGAAAATCATCTCTGACTTTCAGGTACGGTTCAGCCAGTCTAAACAGTTCTTGCGTAAATTCTTGCCAGTTCATAATAGACCATTACGCCTTGCGGCAGGAAGTGTATTTCGAAATTAAAAGTGGGCGGAGAACGAAAAGAGCCAATTATCCCAATTCAACCAAATCCGATATATTGATTTCCAGCATTTTGACACTGGCCAGTATGCGGACGGTGTTGCGGGCAATGGCCGGAAAATCTTCCCCGATGCGGTTGAGATCCTCGGCCGTTTTTTTCATCAGCTGAATTTTATCGTTGATTTCATGTAAATCGATTTCCCGTGCCATGGTTTTTCCTCATTTTTATTTCAGCCTGATTCCTTTAATAAAAAAATAGTTGAAAGCTTAGTTTTTATTCTTTTTTGCGTAAGTCTTTGAATCGTTTCGCCTTGACCTCATAACGCGGCAGGGTTTCACAGCCGCAGATTTCAATGTCATAGCGCAGGTTGGTCTTGAGCCTCAGCTGGTCGACCAGCTCGTTTTCAATCAGTGCGCATTGGTCCTCGGCTTGCGGCAATACCTCCACCCTCAGCTTGATCCGATCAGCATCGCCCGCTTTTTCCACGATGACCTCGTATTCATCGCCTAAACCTTCGATGCCGCGCACCACTTCCTCAATCGCCGAGGGCGCCAGCAGCACGCCTTTGACCTTGGTGATATCATCAGCCCGCCCCACCACGCCGCCCTTGATCAAACGCGAGGTCCGGCCGCAGGAACACGGCTCGGCCGCCCATTCGATGACGTCTTTGGAGTCAAAGCGCACACAGGGCTGGGCCATGCGGTCCAGAGCGGTAATCACCATCTTGCCCCTGCGCCCGGGCGCTTCGATGATTTCGCCGGTCTGGATATCTTCGATTTCAACCAGAAACAGGGCTTCATTGACATGCATGCCGCCGGGCTGATCGGCACACTCAAATGACCAGGCCCCGATTTCGGTGGCGCCCGCGTGATCATAGACCTTGGCCCCCCAGGCTTCCTCCAGCCGCTTTTTGGTGCTGGGAATGCTGGCCCCGCATTCACCGGCACAGGTAATTTTGCTGATCGGCAATTGGGCGGGATCCATATCCATTTTCAGGCGGGCGGTTTCAGCCATCCCCAGGATATAGGTGGGGGTGCCCATCATGGCGGTCGCCTGCAGTTCCTGGATTTTTAAAATACGCGCCTTGGTATCCAGCACCCCTCCCGGTATGACCTCGCAGCCGATCTTTTCAGCGGCGTAATGCCCGGCCCAGAAGGCGACAAATATATTATAGCCGAAAGGGATAAACACCCGATCCTGCGGGCGGTATCCCTGGGCCCACAGGATATACGACCAGCACTCCATCCACCACTCCCAATCCTGCCAGGTGTCGGGCTGGTAGACGGGTTGGCCGGTGGTGCCGCTGGTCTGGCGAAATATGGTGACCTCATCAAGCGGCACGCAGAGAGCCTCGCCGTAAGGAAACGGTTCTTTGCGCTGGATGTCCCGCATCATGGACTTTTCCACCTTGGGAACGCGTTGAATATCCTCAAACGATTGCACGTCTTGCGGCTTGATGCCGGCATTATCGTACAGGCGGCGGTGGAATGTGGAATTTTCGTAGGTCCACCTGAAGATCTTTTTAAATTTGCCCAGCTGCAGCTGTTTGATTTTTTTCGGCGCAAGCGTTTCCAGGACCGGATTCCAAAATTTTTGTTTGCCGGGCATAATAAATCCTTTGATTAATACTTTCTATTCAAACTGTGCCCATTTAGGCGCCGGTTTCGGTTTAGGCTTCCGCCCGTAGAATATATCATCCATCAGATTAAAAAGAATTCTTGAATGGCGGTTGCGGGTAATTAAGGACCGGATGACCTTGTGGGGAAATGTGCTGGCATGGCTCCAGGGGCACACGCGCATACAGACGTTGCAATCGGTGCCGACTCTGCCCCAGTAGTCAAAACAGGTTTCGGCATTCAGCTTCCACCGCAGGGTGCCGTTAACTTCAGTTGGATCATCCAGGGAGATGGAGTTCGAGGGACAGCAATTGCCACACTTTTTACAAATTTTACAAAAGTGCTCGACACCGATATCAACCGGGCTGTCCGTCACAAGGGGAAGATCGGTGGTAACGGCACTCAACCTTATGCGGGGCCCATAATCCTGGGTCATCAGATACCCCAGCCGGCCGACTTCACCCAGACCGGCATCCACCGCCAGCGGAACAAGAAGGGTGTCGTAATGCCGCAGGTGATTGGCCGTGGCCGAATAACCCAGGTTGGCGATATATGCCGCCAGCTGGGTGGCAATAAACGCATCTTCGGCATAATTGCTCATACTGGCAACGACCGTCGGGGTATGGGGTGCGGTTCCGACGAGTTCAAATGCCATCTCGGTGGCAAAGACCACGGCATATTTATGATGAACTTCAATCGCTTGGCCCCAGTCCTCCCAGTTTTCACGAAAAATCTCTCCGCGGTGGGAATACACCCACAGCGGGTTGATTTCAGTGATACCCACCAGCTTGGCGCCGATATTCAAGGTATATCCTTTTACCCGCTGGCTGGCTTCCTGCGGGCTCATGTCAACCCGCTGGCCTTTACATAGGGGGTGGGCAGCGGGCTGATAGGCTTCCGGCGGAGACAGATGCATGGCAATGCCCTGGGAAGAAAAAGTCGCCGCAATGTTGGGCCTTTCTTTGGGTTTGTCGATTGTACCGGGTTGTCCCAGCGGCCCGCCTTTTTCCCTGCGGGCGGCGTCAAGCGCCTCATATTCCGGACGCATCTGATAATACGTTTTATACGCTTCAGATCCCGGGCGAATCGTCCGGTTTCTGGCAAACACAACGTCGCGTTCATCAAATCGTTTTACATCCCCTGTGATCAAGCCTTTTGCGCCTTCCAGCGCCTTTGGATTGGCGGGTGTTTTGCGGATGAGCAAGACAGCAACGGCGACCCCGCCGACCAGCAAACAAATGACAACGCCGATCCCGAAATCAGTTGCCAGAAAACCACTTGCCCACCCGTAAATAAAAAGAATCAAGGCGCCCGCCATTCCCAAAAATTGTACCGCGCCAAAAAAGGATGCGCGTTTTTCCCGTTCCCAAATTGATGAAATCAAATATCCCAAACCGACCGCCGCCTGGCCGATTAACCCGATCAGCACCAGAGAACTTAAGAAATCAACCATTTTGCTTATGCTCCCCCACTAAATGAATACAGCATCTGCCCCATCGCTCAGTTTGAAACATCTCACCCTTAATTAAATTTGCTTAAACGGCCTGTCAGAAATTGGTCCCGGTGACACGTTCCTTTCGTGTTTCGTAAATGCTTTCAAAATTTACTCAAAGTTCGGTAACTCACTGAGGAGATACCATCTTTCCTTTTCTTTGTCATATTCCCATTTTTGCCGATCGGTGATGGTTCTCACCGTTATATCACGCATCCGGTAGTACTGGAAATCGACAATTTGCATAACGATCATTTCATTTTCTGCAATAATGGATTGTTTGACTCTGTAAGATGTGATCCTGACATCACTGAGATCTTTGAAATCCGGTAATTTGTCATTTATACCGGGAAGTCTTTTAAAGCCATAGGCCGCCTCATATTCTCCCCAGCGAAGTGCCAGCAGATAAGACCTGGAGATCTCATCAAACTTCATCCAATTTTCTTTTTCATCAGCAAAGCCGGCACATCCGATCATCAGCAGGATCAAGACAACCCATTTAACCATCAATTTGATCATTTCTATTTCCTTTATCTAATGTGTAATGGAAATCACAGTAAGCCGCCCCCTCCATAATTGTCAGCGTCCTGTTTAATGTGATTTTCTTGTTAAATCCCTTAATCAAGGCAAAATCCCGGGCACATGAAAAAATGGTTCCATGCCCGGAGACGCCTAATCTCTTGTACAGATCTGCGTAACGACAACGGGTAACGTTAAATAAAAAGGTTTCTTCGGTTTGCTCAATAACTTCAATCTCCAGGGCTTTATCCTTCGTCCAATATTGAAGTGAATCGGCAAAGTGTTGCAAAGAATTGCCGCCCATGTGTTCAGCCAGTTCCGCCCCCTGATCGGTGGCAATTTGGATGATGGTCTCGCGGACAATGTCCAGCACCCGATCACGACCAAATTTTTTGCTCAAGGCATCAATCACAGGAGCAAGAATCCGGGCCTCAACCTCTCGACGGGTCAACACACCAATTTTTGCATTGAGGTCGTCGTCTGGCAGCCGCTCAATTTCAACGTTTTTTCCGCTTTCATTTTTTTCTGTCATCTGGTTAATCCTTATGGGCAGATGATATTTGCATTTCGAATTAATCGCCCTCCCTATCTTGTAGCAAGGATAAAATCAAGACGGAGAAACGTCTTTGATTGAAAAATCTATGCAGTGCGCCGGACAAACATTATCCGCACAGGCGGGGATAAGGCCGCTTTCAACCCGGTGATGGCAAAGATTACACTTTTGGGCAATGTCTTTATCCTTATCGAATTCAATGGCATCGTACGGACACGCCGTTATGCATGACTGGCAACCGGTACACAGGTCATAATTCATAATCACCATGCCGTCGGACCGTTTGGCAATCGCTTCTTCGGGGCAGGCGTCGGCACAGGGGGGGTCATCGCAGTGTCTGCACAGATTGACCCTGAAAACAAAATCGAGTTTTCCATCGATCATGCCGGGTTCCTCTTCTGAAACAGAAATGAGTTTGACCCCGTCAACTGCCCTGTTCTCCTGTTTGCAGGCAACTTCGCAGGTCTTACAACCCCAGCAGGCCTCATGGTCAATTTCCAGGGCATAGGTTTTCATGAGCCGGCTCCTTGATTTTCAGGATATATTCTGCAGAGGAGCGTCCGGATATGGGTTGCGCCCATAGCGGGATCGCAGGTCTCGTAGGCATTGTCGGTCAAAATATTGATATTGGATTCATCCCAACCGTGAGCGGGGCCTTTTTTCTCCGGAAACCACCAGGCATGTTCGGCCGAAACAACTCTCGGGTCCATACCTTCAAAAAATTTGGCGCGCTGTCTGACCTTACCCCGGGCAGATTCAATAACAACCCAGTCACCCTCATTGATGCCTTCTTTTTTGGCGGTCCGGGGATGGATCTCCACGGTTGGGTCTCTGTGGAGCTCGCGCAGTCAGGAAATCTGTCTGTTTTCCGTATGAAAAAAACCGGGCAGCCTTCGGCCGGTAATCAGGATATAGGGATATTCTTTGAAGCGCTGCGGGGTACTGTACGGGCTCTCCGGTGGTTCCCGATGTTGCGGGAGGGGGTCATAGCCC
>JBFFCW010000151.1:0-8692 GCA_041559695.1 Desulfobacterales bacterium | reverse complement strand
GGCGACCTTTTTTATCGTTGAAAAGGACACGGAGGGTTATATTCGAGGAAAAGGTGAGGAAAAGCATGGAATCCGAGCCTCAAATACCTCGCCGCTGACATTTACCGATGTCTTTGTGCCGGCGGAAAACGTGATTGGCGGTGTAACCGGACAGGGTCTCAAACAGGCCAGCAAGGTATTCGGCTATACCCGGCTGATGGTGGCTTCGATGGCGCTGGGCGGCGGCGAATCCGCCCTGGATATCGTCATTCCGTATGCCAAAGAGCGGATTCAATTCAAAACGCCGCTGTCGGAAAAACAGGGCTACACCCACAAACTGGTTGTACCGCATGCCGTTCGGCTGGCAGCGGCCGCAAATTATATTGATGAGGTGGCCGCCAGATTGGATGCCCGCGAGCATGACCTCGAAGTCGAGGGTTCCATCGCCAAGCTGTTTGCAACCGAAATCGCCAATAAGGCTGCTGATGATGCCATGCAGGCTTTAGGCGGATACGGATATATCACCGAATACGGCATTGAAAAAATAAAAAGAGATGTCAAAATTACCTGCATCTACGAGGGCACCAGTGAAATCCAGCAAAACATCATCAGTACCTTTCGCTGGAAAAAAACGCGTAAAACCAAAGGGGCCTTTTACGAAGGTCTGGCCGAAGAAATGGATAAACTCGAAGCCCAGTGCGGTGACGCCGGCTGCCGCTATATTGCTCTGGCGGCCCGGGCGTTAAACCAAACCGTTTTTCTGGTGAATGATAATCGGCTGACCCGTGAACAGTATGTCATGTTTGCCCTGGCCGACATGATGATGTATGTGGAGGTGGCAGCCAGCCTGGCGCGGCAGGCTGCTGCTGTTAGCCGTCAAAATAATCCGGAAGCCGAAAAAACATGCCTTTTCTCACGACTGTTCGCCCATGAAACTGCCGAGCTGGTATCCGGCAATATCTTAAAAATCTTGCGGGGTTCCGGCGTTTTTGAACCCGAGCAGGTATCGGCCTTTTTGGCCGAAACATCCCACGCAGCCCTGGCGGACAGCTACCAGAACATCATTCCGGACATGAACCGTGCAGCTGATATAATATTTGATCGTTAAACCCAATTGGGCGGTATGGTTTTTTCGTTATTTGTTAATCGTTTAAAATGGAGGCGAACGTGCGATTCGAAAACAAAGTGGTGATGGTTACCGGCGGAGCCGCCGGAATCGGTCTGGTCACAGCTGAAAACTTTGCCAACGAGGGCGCCAGGGTTGCGATTTGCGACGTCAACCCGGAAGCGGGGGCAGCCGCTGCCAAGGCGCTGGGCCCCGAAGCCTCTTTCGAACAGGTCGACGTCGCCAGCAGTGCGGCCGTGTCGGACTGGATAGCGGGCGTTGTTGATAAATACGGGCAAATTGATGTGCTGGTCAACAATGCCGGGATCACGCGCGACGGTCTCATCATGCGCATGAAAGAGGAAGACTGGGATGCGGTGATCAGCGTCAACCTCAAAAGCGCATTTAACTGCATCAAGGCAGTTTCCAAGATAATGGTCAAGCAGCGTTCGGGCAGGATCATCAATCTGGCTTCGGTCGTAGGGGTGATGGGCAATCCCGGACAGGCCAATTATGTGGCCTCAAAAGCCGGTATGATTGGTCTTAGCAAAACGGTGGCCAAGGAACTCGGCGCCAGAGGCATTACGGTAAACGCTGTTGCGCCGGGATTTATAGAAACGGATATGACGGCAGTTTTGTCCGATAAGGCCAAAGAAGCCATGCTCGGCATGATTCCGTTGCAAAGAGCCGGTACTCCCCAGGATGTGGCTGATGCCATTACGTTCCTGGCTTCAGACCAGGCGGCTTATATTACCGGCCAGGTGATACACGTCACGGGCGGGATGTACATGTAAACTGGCTTTAAAACGGCCATCTTTTTGCCAAATACGGCGTTGCGCGAAGGAGAAAACCGCTAACGCACCCGATGTACGCGGCGCGATTTTCTCCTCCGCGCACCTTGTCTTCGACTCAAAGCTGACCGTTTTAAAGCCAGTTACATAAATTTTTTATAAACTGAACTTGCAATTACCATTATTACTGACCGGCCTGAGCCGGTAAGGAGGAAAATGAGATGTCTGTTGAGGAGAAAGTAAAAAAGATCATTGCCGAAAAACTGAGCGTTGATTTGGAAGAGGTTGTCCCTGAAGCTTCATTCGTGGATGATTTGGGAGCAGATTCACTTGATCTTGTGGAGTTGATTATGTCCATGGAGGAGGAATTTGATACGGATATTTCTGACGAAGATGCCGAGCAAATCACCACGGTTAAGGACGCCATTGATTACGTTAACAAACAGTAGGCAACCCTTTTTAAATCAAATTTTTTCTGAGCATCGGCTAACTGCACCATTTTGCTGCTCAAACAAGGAGGCCTTTTGAACAGGCGGGTCGTCGTTACAGGCATGGGATTAATTACCCCGGTTGGGATTGGAGTCGAGGACAGCTGGTCGGCTATTTGCGCCGGCAAATCAGGCGTATCTGAAATAACTCAATTCGACGCATCGGCGTATCAGACCCAAATTGCCGCTGAGGTGAAGGGGTTTAATGCCGAAGATTTCATGCCCAAAAAAGAGGCCAAACGCAATGAGCTGTTTATATCGTATGCAATGGCGGCAACGCGTATGGCATTGGAAGATTCAGGTCTGAAGATCAACAGCGCCAATGCAAACCGTGTCGGTGTGGTTACCGGCTGCGGACTTGGTGGCCTTGGAATTATGGAAGACACGATTCTCAATGTTGCCACCAAAGGCCCCCGGCGGGTGAGCCCGTTTTTTATTCCCATGATGATCGGCAATATGGCGCCGGGAATGATTTCCATCCACTTTGGCGCCAAAGGCCCGAATTTATCCCTTGCCACTGCCTGTGCCGCCGGCGCTCATGCGATTGGCGACTCCTTTCAAATGATTCAAAACGGTCGCGTCGATGCCATGATTACCGGCGGAACCGAGGCGGTTGTCTCGCCGACCGCTGTCGCCGGTTTCAACGCCATGAAAGCGCTTTCGACCCGCAACGATGAACCCCAAAAAGCCTCACGGCCATTTGATCGGGATCGCGACGGTTTTGTGATTGGCGAAGGCAGCGGGATTATGATCCTCGAAGCCCTGGATCATGCCCTGGAAAGAGGTGCCCATATCTATGCCGAGCTGGCGGGCTTCGGGCTGACCGGCGACGGTTACCACATGACTTCGCCGTGTCCGGATGGCGACGGTGCGGTGCGCTGCATGCAGGCGGCCCTGGATGACGCCGGTATTGCTGCCGGACAGGTGGATTACATCAATGCCCATGGCACTTCCACCGAGCTCAACGACCTGTACGAATCCCGGGCGGTGAAAACCGTATTTGAAGACCATGCCTATAAAGTGGCGATCAGCTCCACCAAATCGATGACCGGTCATCTACTGGGCGGCGCCGGCGGCATAGAGACGGTGTTCAGTGCTTTGAGTATCTATCACGATATGATCCCGCCCACCATTAATTATGAGAATACGGCGGAAGAATGCGATCTGGACTACGTGCCCAATGTTGCCCGCCAGAAGACGGTCAACGTGGCCATGACCAATTCTTTCGGTTTCGGCGGAACCAACGCCACGCTGATTTTGAGAAAATACACGGATCAATAGTCGCTTGCGATCTTACATTAACGGCATTTGATATTCACTCAAAAGAACCATAACGCTACATAGCAAAGCGCACACATAAAATTAATGGGTGTCAGGTGTCAGTGTTCAGGTGTCAGCAAAACAATGACTGGGGACAGAAAACAGTCTGCGACGAGTTCCCCTCGGCTTGCCCGTGGCCTGAGCTTGTCGCAGTCAGATATGTGCCTCATCTGCTAGTTTCACCGACGCTCTTTTATTGTCTGGCCTCTAACTTCTGGCACCCGACACCTGAAACCGACTTATCGCGGCAACCTCACACAGGGAATTGTTGCCTTACTCAGTCTGCCGTATCTGTGTAGGTCCGTGACTAATTTTGTTGAATGGCAAGGCACTTTCGGCCTTGCCTTTTTTTTGCTTGCGGTAATAGAGTTTGACCTATATTATCAAAAGTTAATCTTTTTATCAGCCCACCGGATGAGCGTAAGGAGAAGGAGACAATTAATTTAATGGTACCGGATCATCCTCGACCCGCTTGGGAAGATTATTTTATGGATATTGCGATGCTCGTCGCCAGGCGTTCGACCTGTCTCAGGCGAGCAGTTGGGGCGATTATTGTAAAAGATAAACGGATACTGTCAACCGGCTATAATGGAGCGCCCACCGGTGTGCGTCACTGTGTTGAAGTGGGGTGTCTGCGCGAAAAATTAGGGGTTGAGTCCGGCAAAATGCATGAATTGTGCCGCGGCATTCATGCGGAGCAGAATGCCATTATTCAGGCGGCATATCATGGCGTATCTTTGAAAGGCGCCAGTGTATTTTGCACCAACTTGCCCTGTTCAATATGCGCAAAGATGATCATTAATGCTGGAATTGGTAAAATTTATTACCGTTCGGGTTATGCAGACGAATTATCAAAGGACATGCTGCAAGAAGCCCATATAGAGCTGATTCATCTTGAAACCAAACAGCAGGGAGAAGACTCATGAAGTGTCCGTACTGCGGGGAGATTGACAATAAAGTCATTGATTCCAGATTGAGTAAAGATGCCAGCGTTATCCGTCGCCGCCGAGAATGTATCATATGCAGCCGCCGATTTACGACCTACGAGCATATTGAAGAAATTCCGATTATGATTGTTAAAAAGGACGGCCGGCGCGAAGTGTTCAACCGGGAAAAAGTGCGCTCCGGGCTGAAAAAAGCATGTCAAAAGCGGAATATCAGCGTCAATGTGATTGAAGAATTTATTGATGATCTGGAGCGGGATCTCAGAGAGACGGGCGAAAAAGAAATACCGGCCTCTTTTCTTGGGGAAAAGATCATGACGATGCTGCATGAACTCGATGACGTGGCCTATGTTCGGTTTGCCTCGGTTTACCGGGAATTTAAGGATGTCAACGACTTTGTCTCCGAGCTCAAAACCCTGCTCAGCAAACAGGAGTGATTTTTAACAGAAAACAGATGTCAGAAAACAGAAGACAGAAAGTGAAAATTTATTCATCGTGTTCTGTCATCTGACTTCTGTCGTCTGTCATCTGACATCTGGAGCCCATGGATCACGAATTTTTTATGAAAAAGGCCCTGGCCCTTGCAAAAAAGGGGCAAGGCTATACTTCGCCCAACCCGATGGTCGGAGCCGTCATTGTCAAAGACGGCGAAGTGAAAGGAAAGGGATATCATCAAGTTGTCGGTCAGGCGCATGCTGAGGTTAATGCTATTGCGGATGCCGGCACCCAGGCCAAAGGTGCCACCCTGTATGTAAATTTGGAGCCCTGCAATCACACAGGGAGAACGCCTCCCTGCACCCGGAAAATTATTGAAGCGGGTATTAAGCGCGTCGTGGTGGCCTTGAAAGACCCGAACACCATCGCCGGTGGCGGCTCCGTTTTTTTAAAGCAGAACGGCATTGATATTATAACCGGTGTATGTGAAAACCAGGCTGCGAGGCTCAACGAGGCCTTTCTAAAATATGTGAATACAAAAGGCCCGTTTGTTACGATCAAATGCGCGGCTACCCTGGATGGGCGCATCGCTACCCGTACCGGTGATTCCCGGTGGGTGACCGGGGAAAAAGCGCGCAGATACGTACACCGGCTGCGACATGCCGTTGATGCCATTTTGGTGGGCATCGGAACGATCCATGCCGACAATCCGAACCTGACCACGCGTTTGGATTCGAAAAAGGGGGCAGATCCGGTTCGAATTGTTCTTGATACACGTCTGTCCATCTCTCCGGATGCCAGAATATTGAAGCTGGACTCCAATTCTGATACGATCCTCGTCACCGGCAATACGGTATCTGAAGCGAAGAAGAAAAAGGTTGCGAAAAAAGGGGTGCGCCTAATCGTGCAGCCGGTTAAAAATGGTCAAATTGATATGAAATCCCTGATGGTTCTGCTGGGTTCAATGGGTATTACCAGCCTTTTAGTAGAAGGTGGCAGCCGCGTGATTGCTTCGGCATTTAGCAGCGGTATTGTCGATAAGGCACTCTTTTTTTATGCGCCAAAAATTTTGGGAGGCGATGACGGCATACCCATTTGCCGGGGACCGGGACCGCAGCTGATGAAAGACTGTATCCGGGCCACAAATATCCGTGTCCGCAGATTTGACGATGATGTTATGATTGAAGCGTACATTGAAAAACAGTGATTCGGACTTATCTTTTAGCACTGAAAACAGGGTATCACCTGAAATACCATTAAACGATGATCTTTAGTCCGTTTTCAAAAACGACGCTTAATGGATAGTGGATATTATGTTTACGGGAATAATTGAAGGGCTTGGAAGCATTGGTGCCACGCGGCCTGCCGGTCAGGGAAAGCGCCTGACGATTGAGGCGGATTATGCCCTGGATCAAACCAAAATCGGCGACAGCATCGCGGTGAACGGGGCCTGTCTGACGGTTGTAAAAATTAGCGGTTCAACGTTTGAAGTGGACCTTTCCCCCGAGACGCTGGCAACGTCCACTTTTGATAAGGCCAAGCAGGGCGACCGCCTGAACCTTGAACGCGCAATGCGATTGTCCGATCGCATTGACGGTCATCTGGTTTTGGGCCACGTTGATGGCATCGGCATCATTAAGCAGCAGGAGAAACTGGGAAATGCCATTGGGGTTACCATTGCCGTGCCGCAGACCCTTTCGCGATACATGATCCGCAAAGGCTCGGTTGCCATAGATGGCATCAGTTTGACCATCAACGCCTTGGCGCCCGAAAGCGTTACGGTCAGCATTATCCCGCATACAGCCCGATTAACGACCATTGGAATGAAACAAAAGGGGGCCGCGGTTAATATCGAGACCGATATGATCGGCAAATATGTCGAACGCTTTATACGGAGCAAATCGATGTCTGACGGCGAAAAAATGACGGCATCCTCCGGTATTGATATGGAATTTTTAGCCAAGTCCGGGTTTTTATAGAATTTTACCGCAGAGACGCAAAGATCGCAGCGCTTTTTTTTAGTCTGATCTTTTAAGAGGAAACAACAGACGATCCCAACTGAAAAAGCGAGGGCCTCTCAACAGAAAATGAAAAAATATTTTCTCGGCGGCCTTAGCACCTTTGCGGTGAATAATAAAAAATGAGGAGATCAACAAACCATGTCACACCTGACAATTGAACAAGCGATTCGAGATATTAAAGATGGCAAGATGGTCATCCTGGTCGATGATGAAGATCGTGAAAACGAGGGCGATCTGTGTATGGCTGCTGAAAAGGTGACGCCGGAAGCCATCAACTTTATGGCAACTTATGGCAGAGGTCTCATTTGCCTCGCGATGACCGCTGAGAAATGCGATTCGCTGGATTTGCCCCCGATGGTCGACAATAATACCTCACCCTTCGGGACCGGTTTCACGGTGTCCATAGAAGCCCGTTGCGGCGTGAGCACCGGTATTTCAGCACATGACCGTGCGACCACCATTTTGACGGCCGTTGCCGATGATTGCCAACCGCGGGACCTGGTGCGGCCGGGTCATATCTTTCCGCTGAGAGCCAAAAGCGGCGGGGTGATTGTGCGGGCCGGGCAGACGGAAGGATCGGTGGATCTCGCCCGTTTAGCCGGGTTGACGTCCGCCGGCGTGATTTGTGAAGTCATGGACGAAGACGGGACGATGGCCCGTATGCCGGCGCTGGAAAAGTTCAGCGAAAAACACGGGATCGGCATCTGTACCATTGAAGATTTAATTGAATACCGCATGCGGACCGAGTCCTTTGTTCGCCGCTCCGCGGAAACGGTGATCCCCACCTCGGTCGGTGGCGAGTTTAAAGCCATTGTGTATGAAAATGATGTCGATAATCTTTTGCACATTGCCATGGTTAAAGGCGAGATTGATTCGGAAACACCGGTACTGGTGCGGGTGCATTCCGAGTGCCTGACCGGAGACATTTTCGGTTCCCTGCGATGCGATTGCGGGCCACAGCTGCACCAGGCCCTGCAAATGATTGAAGCGGATCAAAGCGGCGTTCTGCTTTATATCCGGCAGGAGGGCCGCGGTATCGGACTTGTCAACAAAATCAAAGCTTACGCCCTCCAGGACCAGGGGTTGGATACCGTCGAGGCCAACGAAAAGCTCGGATTTAACTCGGACGTGCGCAATTACGGTATCGGGGCGCAAATCCTGGTCGACCTGGGTGTCCGCAAAATGCGGCTGATGACCAACAACCCCAAAAAAATGGTAGGCCTCGACGGTTACGGGCTCAAAATTGTTGAACAGGTTCCGATTGAAGTCCCTGCCAATGAGCACAATAAGTGTTATCTGGAATGTAAAAAGTTAAAAATGGGGCATCTGTTGAATATAGATGCGGCACCTTAAGGCACTCCGGATAAAAACGCGGGTAATTGTCAATTGCCGGTTTATACGACAGTGAAGGGCGATTTTGTTTGGTAAAAGTAAATTTTATGCCTTTGGTCGCGAAACGCTATTCTGAAAGGAGTTTTTATGGCTAAAACGCTTGAAGCGCATTTAAGTGCAAAAGGTAAAAAGTTTGCCATTGTGGTCAGCCGATTTAATGATTTTATTACCGAAAAGCTTTTAAGTGGCGCCCTGGACGCCCTGGTGCGTTCCGGCG
>JBFFCW010000150.1:0-8701 GCA_041559695.1 Desulfobacterales bacterium | reverse complement strand
CAGGTCTGGCCCAGAATGTGAAACAGGGGCGCATTGCCCAGAATCACATTTTTTTCCGGTGGAAACAGAGAATTGCTGATGGTGATCTGCTCCCGGGCTGAAACCAGGAACAGGTTATGGGTGAAGGGGACACCTTTGGGAAACTTGGTTGTGCCGCCGGTATAGAGAATTTCCGCAATTTCATTACCACCGATTTCGACATCCGGCTGAGCGTGTGATGAACTACCGTAGCGGGCCAGCAGCTTGCGAAAGGAAAACGTGTTTTCATCCAGGGAAATTTTCCCCCTGGGGATGACATCGAACAGATAGCCAAAGCCGCGTTTCCACCAGGGCAGCAAATCGGCCATTTTGGTGACGATCACTTTTTTAAGCTGTGTTTCCGGCAGCACGCTGGTCACATAGCCAAAATTGGTGTCGGCGCAGATAATGGCTCCGGCCGCGCTGTCGTTGGCGATATATTTGAGATCATGGGGGGTGTAGATCGGTGTGATTGGTACACTGACGCCGCCCATTTTTTGAATCCCCAGCCAGGCCACCACCCACTGGATGCTGTTGGGAATATAAATGATGATTTTCTGTCCGGCCGTCAGGCCGGCGTGGCTGAGACCGGAGGCGAAACCCTCCGCCATGTCTTTGACCCGGTGGTATGAGAACCGCGTGCCCAAATAAACGACAGCCGTATTGTTTTTTCTTTGAACGGCAGTTTCGGCAAAAGTTGCAAAAATATTATAAGGTGTCGTTTTGTCCATTTGCGAAAGTCAGATTCCAAAATAAGCGGATTTTATTTCCGGATTGTCCATTAGCTCTTTGCCGGTACCGGATAATGTCAACATTCCGTTTTCCACCACATAGCCTCTGTCGATAATCGGTAAAACCGGTCGGGCAAACTGCTCACTGATAACCACGGTGATGCCGGAATTCTTTTTGAGGCGAACAACCGCACCTACCACCACCTGCTGCATCATCGGACTCAACCCCAGCAGTGGCTCATCCAGCAGCAGGAGTTTCGGCCGCACAATCAACGCCATGCCGATGGCGAGCATTTGCTGTTCCCCGCCGCTTAAAAACCCGGCTTTGCGGGCTTTTAATTTGGTCAGAGCCGGAAAGAGATCGAAAACATATGCTATAGATTCAATTATTTCCGACCGTTTTTTCAAGTATCCGGCGATCTTTAAATTCTCCAGTACGCTGCTCTCAGGAAAAATCGGGTGGCGTTCCCGGCAAAGCACGATACCCTTTTTTACACGTTCATCGGGACTGGTTTCGGTAATGTTTTCGCCGTTAAATAGGATATTTCCGTAAACGGTGATGCGCTCGCCGCCCCGGCGCTTTTCCTTAATGCGCATATCGATGATCAGGCCGGAGAGAGAATTCATCAGGGTGGTTTTTCCGGCACTGTTTGAGCCGATGACACCGACGACTTCACCCTCACTGACTTCCATGTTTAAGTCGTTGATGGCCAGGGCATTCTCAAAAAAAACCATCAGGTTTTGAACTTCCAACATTTTCAAATCCCTAATCCGGCGGCAACAAGATAGAATTGAGTCTAAAAATACGATTAATACGATTAAATAAGTTTCGGGTTTCAGGTGTCAGATAACAGATGACAGAAAGCAAAAACCGTCTGCCCTTTTTCTTCTGTCATTTGTTTTCTATGCTCTGTCCGCTGTATCTTCATGGCGCCTGACACCTGAACAATGACACCTCACACCATAGACTTGGTGCTGTTTAAAGCCTTCAACTGAACTAAAATTTACCACATGACTTTTGTAACATTTTTGAGGGACATGACACTAGGCTTCCGCGCCCAGGTATGCCTTCTTGACGGCATCGCTATCCATTACATCGGTTGAATTCCCCTCCGCGATTTTTTCACCGTAATTTAAAACGAGAATGCGGTCGGCGATTCGAAAAAGCTCTTTCAAGCGGTGTTCGATCATAATAATGGTTTTGCCTTCCAGGCGCAATTTTTCGATGATCGGGACGATACTGGCCACTTCCGCCAGGCTCAAACCCGAAAACAGTTCATCCAGGATGATCAAATCCGGCTGCAGCGCAATGGCTTTGGCCAGTTCCAGGCGTTTGAGGTAGCCCTGGGGCAGTACACTGGCGGCTTTATATGCTACAAATGCATCGCGTTCAAATCCGACTTCTTCGAGAAGATCCAGCGCCACGGCATCGCGGTCGCCATATTTTCCGCCGACCATTTTTTTGACCCGCGGTGAATACAACGGAATGATCATGTTTTTGTAAGCCGGCAATTGATAGAAGGGCTTGACCATCTGGAAGGTGCGCGCGATCCCCATTCGAATTATCTTGTAGGGCGGCAGACCGCTGATGTTCCGTCCACGGTAAATGATTTCCCCTTCAGTGGGTTTGACAAAACCGGTGATCAGGTTCACGGCCGTCGTTTTTCCCGATCCGTTGGGGCCGATCAGGCCTAAAAGCTCTCCTTGAGTCAGGTCAAAGCTTAAATCATGAATAGCCTGGACCCCGCCGAAATTTTTAAACAAACCGCTAATCCTGAGCAACGGAGATGTATCCATGCCTAAACCTCCACCCAGCGTTCAAACTGGTGATATTTGCGCTGAATGTAGTGGAAGATGCCTTCCGGCAGGGCGACGATGAATACCACCAGGAACAGACCGTAGATCACAATGCGCAGCCCGCCGATTCCGCGCAGGAGTTCCGAAAGAGGAACCAGAATGAAAGCGCCCAGGGTTGAACCTGCCATGGTACCGGGCCCGCCCACAACTGCCGCCGCAATGGGCAGGATGGAATAGTCCAGAGCAAAAACCGGCATGCCCACGAACATGTAAACATGGGTCATAAAGGCCCCGGTAAAAGCACCGATGCTGCTGGCGATAAATAGTGCTTGAGCCTTAAACCAATATATATTTATGCCCGCGTTCATGACGGAACGATCATTGTCGTTGATGCCCTTTAGAACCAGACCGTAATCTGAACCCATCATGCGGCGAAAGCCGAACAGGGCCCCCAGCAGGGCACCGACGATCAGATAGAGTTCGAGCCATTTTGAGGGCAGGGGCGCAATACCGCTCAGCCCCTCGGTGCCCCCGAAGATCTTGGTGGCCTCGACAATGCGTACCAGCATCAGCGGGACGATCAGGGTCACCATCGAAAAGTAAATTCCTCTCAGGCGCAGTACCGGAAGGAGAATGACAGTGCAGATCAGTCCACCCAAAATGGAGGCAATCGGGATGGTTAAAAGCGGAGACCAGCCGAAATAGTGATTGAAGACGCCGGCCGCATAGGCTCCCATTCCGAAAAAAAGCGCCTGACCCAGAGATATCATGCCGCTTTGCTCCAGGATATCCCAGCTGATTGCCAGCAGCGCGAAAACCGCCACACTGAGCAAGACTTTTTGCCAGTAAATGCCCAGGATCAGGGGCAGCATCAGGCACCCGACGATCGGTATCAACCTCGGCGCGGCCAGATAGAGCATTTCGCGCCAGGACGACAGGGCAAATACATCGCTGGATCTGGCCTTAATACCGCGATCGATGCGTTCCTTGCGCTTTTGCCCAGAATTTTTTGATTTTAATTCCGCATTCCGCATTCCGAAATCCGACTTCCCTCCTCTATATCCGTTCTTCCAGCTCCTTTTGCTTGCCGAACAGGCCGGAAGGCTTAATGGTCAGCACGATAAGGATCGCCGCCAGGCTGACAATCATCGTCCAGTGGGAACTGATGTAACTGTCTGTAAATCGTTCAGCAAAGCCGATGACGAAACTGGCAACAATCACGCCGCCGGTGCTGCCAAGGCCACCAATGATGCACACCGCTAAGGCCTTGATCAATACCTCATAGCCTTCACTGGGAGCGATGCTTCCCAGCGGGATGATGATGGTGGCCGCAATTGCGGCCAGTCCAGCGCCGAAGGATACGCTTAATGTGGCAATCCGATCTGAATTGATTCCGAGGCTCAACGCTGTGCGCTCATCCTGAGCAATTCCCCTGAAAGCGAGCCCCAGAGAGGTGTGGTGGGTAAAAAACCATAGAAAAATAATTAGCGCGACACCGATGATCACAATCAGAATGCGTTGCATATCAATATAGGCGCCGAAAATAATAAAGCTATGGTCAATAAACACGGGCAGGGTATATTCAAATCCCACAAAGCCCAGGTAACGAAACAATTCCAGTATCGCCAGGCCAATACCAAAGGTTGCGATCACCTCGGAAAGTGCTTGACCCCGCACACGTTGCAGCACGAAACGGTACATCAAAGCGCCTAATAGGGTTGTAAAGAGAATGGAGATGACTGCTGAGAGCAGAAACGGGAGTTTCAAAAGATTCAAGAGCATCCAGCTTACATAGGCCGACATGATGTATAAGGCGCCATAGGCAAAATTTGCCACGCCGCTGATGCCGAAAGTTAGATTGAAGCCAATTGCAAGCAGCGCTAAAATAGCGCTGTTTATCACGGCATACACCACTGTACCGATAAACATATCTGAGAATCCATTTCTTGCTTGCAGAGGATAAAAATTTAGGCTTTGATTTTACGGGGTCGTTTCACATACTTTGCAAAAAGAAAAAGGGTGTTGGAATATTGGAGTGATAAGGTATTAGGAAATCACTTTTAGTAGAAGTTGATTTACCTTAATACTGCTTCAACTCAAGCTTCATTTTCAGAGATGAAGTTGCTGATTCTTCAACCCCAATACTCCACAGTTCCCCTTATTTAATTTTACTGAAAAGAAATTCAATTATTCATCAGAAAACCATGGTTCATGTTTACAAAATTATTTCAATGATTTCAGACCTTTAGGTAAGTGTATGTTTCCTGTAGCAAGAGTTGGGGGGAAAACAATCTTACGCTTTCCATCTTCGGTCCATTGAATAACAGCACCAACTGCCTCTTCTTGTGGATTGACTCCATAGACAACCTGATTGCTCTCACTATATCGAACTCGCCCCAAAATACCGTCGCGGTCTGTCTTTTTCAATTCCCGAACGATTGCATCCGGGTCCAAGCTGCCGGCGCGCTCAATTGCCTCAGCAAGGATATAAACCGACTCATAAGCTGGTGCCACGCCGTGACCTGATTGAATTTGAGTGCCGAATGTTTGCTTGTATTTGTCAGTAAAAGCCTGAGATTTAGGCACCTTGGAGGAAGCTATAGAATTCCCAATTTCAAAGATACAATTCATGCCCCCACCGATTTTACCGTCAAAAGTCTTCCATGCCTTCGATCCAGCTAACGGGGAGATAAATCCAAACATCAATGCCGGCACCTTCATTGATTTCCACTGTTTTACCAGGATTCCACTCTGGGGCATGTCAAATATGGGCATAATTACGTGAGCGCCAGCAGCGCGCGCTTTCATCAAACCCGAAGAGAAATCGGTCGTGCCTGTAGGATAAGCTTCCATGCCCATTACTTCCCAGCCTGCTTTATCAAAGTACATTTTTTTCATGGCACCGGCGCCGCCTCTGGCCCACGCTACATCCTGGTGCATGACAAACACCTTATTAAATCCGAATTCTTTATTAATTAAAGACATGGTTCCAGCGAGGTACTTGACCAAATAAATACTATTTAAGCAGGTTCGAAAAATATATTTGTATTTTTCAGGGTCTTTCTTAAGTTTTGCCTCTGAGCCCGGGCTCATGGCTACTGTGCCCAGCATCGGCACCTTATATTTGGCTATTATATCCATTCCTGCTATTAGGGCTTCCGAACGAAACGGTCCTACGACAATAGCAGTCGGTTTCTTTTCCAGGATGATTTTTTCCAGGCCTAGAAGCGCTTCAGGCACCGGAACGCCGGGGGCGGCATCCCGTAAGTCGGTTGCGGCGACCTTCAATGGCCGTTTGGTACCGGCGACATTGACTCCGCCTTTGGCATTAATCTCACTGACCGCGATTTGAACGGCTTTGTGAGCTTCTTTGCCTTCCAGAAAACCTAAAGAAGTGGGAACGCCGATAACAATCGGTTCGGCTGCAAAGACAGCGGGAATGGGTATCGTCCATACAAATACAGCTACCAGCGCAAGACAGAATAGGAATATTCTTCGATTCATGTGACGCCTCCTTTTTTTTCGGCTTTCTCCCGAATTATTCGAGAGAAAGCGGGTTAATGCATTTGGTTTGAAACGATGCTGCAGATATCTACTGCCGAGGGATAGTGGTGGCAGCAACCCAGCGCGGTCGATGGATACGAAACACGAAACACCCTTGCTAAAAAATAAGTTAACGATTGCAAGTAGCTATGAAATAGCTGTTGAGTGGTAGCTATATGAAGCTTGACGGGTTGTCAAGGAATTTGTTGATGGCTTGGCAGCGACCGGTGAACCCAATCCCAATTCTGATATCGGCGGGGTAGGTGGCAACTGGCTCTTGATGTCTTATTGTCTGGCATGAAGACCTGTACTTTGGGTTCGGTCATTCTAAATTTTCATCATTCCAAGCTATTTTTAAGTTCATTATAGTGAACGATATATTTCTGATTATTAGATTTCAGGTCGTTCATTGGATCATAAACTCCTATATTATTCAAAAATAAACTTGACAAAGCTGTCTTAAATGATAGGATACGAATCTCTAAACGTTCATTTAGGTGAACAATATGAGCGGGAAATCTGCTTTAAAGGACCCTGCACTGAAATTTCTGGTACGATTCGATATCAAGGACAAATGATGGATAAGAAAATATTGACGGTTGATCCGCAAAAATGTACGGGCTGCCGCAACTGTGAACTCGTTTGTTCGGTTATGCATAACGGGGTCAGCAACCCTTCTTTGTCCCGTATTCAGGTTGTCAAATGGGAAGATATCGGCGTTTATATCCCCATGAGCTGCCAGCAATGCGAAGACGCGCCCTGCATGACGGTCTGCCCCAAAGATGCCATTTACCGCGATGAAGCGCTGGAACGCATCCGTGTTAACCACGAGCTCTGCATCGGCTGCAAGATGTGCGTTGCTGCCTGTCCGTTCGGCGCGGCCAAGTGGGATTCGAAGCGCGGCCGTGTATTCAAGTGCAATCTGTGCGATGGAGACCCGCAATGCGTGCGCTTCTGCTATACCAAAGCGGTTGACTATCTGGAAGCCGGCAGGCTGAGCACCGATCGGTTGCGCCAGGCTGCCGGAAATTATGCCAGAGCTACACGTAATTATGCACGATAACCCTTTTGTGTAAGGTTATCGGATTTATTGGAGGTTTTCATTGAAAATACAGGTAGAATCTCTCGGGCTTCCGTCGCTGTCCAAGTTGATCGGCAAAAAGACCGAACTGGAAATGGCTGACGGGACCCTGGCGGACCTGATTGCGCATATTGTCAGTCGAAGTGGCCGGGAGGCGCGTAAAATACTGCTGGACCACTCCGGGGAGCTGGATATGACGATCCAGGTGATGCTCAATGATGAAGGCTTTGTACCCAGAGACGAGTTGTCACAACGGACCCTCAAAGACGGTGATTCGGTTAAGATCATGCTGCTGGTCGGCGGTGGATAGCCCCCGTCTCCGCTACCTGCGCAATTTGCTGTCATAATTCAATGGTGACTGATGCATGCGTTAATTCGGTTAACCAGCATGAATGAGACGGGCAAATTCGAAATCCTAAACTCGCCTGATTTTATAAAATGGGTCGAAACAAATTCGAATGACCAAAATACCAGTTATCAAAACAGCCAACTGTTGTTTTGAATTTTGAACATTCGAATGTTGAGATTGTTTCGGATTTCGATATTCGAATTTACAGAAATACCCAGACGCTTCGACTTATCTTAATATCACGGTGAAGCTTTATGTCTTATTTTCGCGTCAACGAAAAATGCAACGGGTGTCTGGCCTGCGTGGAAAATTGCCCGGCGGCGGCATTGGATTTTGTTGATCAGTCTGACGGACGGACCCTTAAACACAATATGACCCGGTGCGCTCGCTGCGGTCAATGCTGGCGGGTTTGCCCCCAGGAAGCCATCGAGTTTCAGCATCTTTTAGTGGGCGAGTGGGATGATGTCATTACGCTTGACCTGATTCATTGTCGGGTTTGCGGCGAACCGCTGTATTCGTCGGCTTTTCTTCAAAAATTGGAAGGCCAGCTGGGTTCAGCCGCTGAAGCGCGTTGTCCGAAGCATCGGCAAAGTGATGCCGCCTCGAAGCTGGTGCATCCAAAATCGGGGGCTAAATGATTGTCGGAGATTTAAAACCGCTGGAAGAAATCATTTCTGCTGTTAAAGGTTTCAAGCAGGTGCTCGTTCTGGGGTGCGGCAGCTGCGTGACGGTTTGTTTGTCGGGCGGCGAAAAAGAGGCGGCGGAACTGAGCCGCGACCTTTCTCAGATGCGGCATTATCAGGGCCCTCCGCCGAAATTTTTGGTCGGCTCAATTCTCAGGCAGTGTGAAAAGGACCTGGTAAACGAATATCATGAAATCCCCCCCGGAACCGATGCCGTCTTGTCGCTGGCTTGCGGTGCCGGTGTACAAACCCTGGCGGATGCCTATGAGCCCCTGCCGGTGATCCCGGCCCTGAATACGACCTTTTTGGGGGCATCGGACAAGCCCGGGACATGGACTGAAAAATGCAAAGGCTGCGGAGACTGCATTCTGATCCATACCGGTGGTATCTGTCCGATTGCGCGCTGCGCCAAAAGCCTTTTTAACGGTCCCTGCGGCGGCTCCAAAGGGGGCTACTGTGAAGTTGGCCAGGGTACCCCCTGCGCCTGGACGCAGATTGT
>JBFFCW010000149.1:0-8770 GCA_041559695.1 Desulfobacterales bacterium | reverse complement strand
AGCGATTGTCGCGGTCGCAGATCCACCTCAGGCGGAGTAAAATCAGCGATCGCTAATTTTCAGTTTGACATATCCTTGCAAAGTCTTACCTTTTAATTACGAACAGGTGTCATCTGCAGCCTACAGACCTTCATCTGTTCTCCTCCTTAACGGGCGACTCGCAAGAGCCGCCCTTTTCTTATGTGCGGGTCTAAATGGTTTCGTTTAAATGCCCGGTTTATCAACTTTGGCCAGTTCATTGGCTCCGCCATGGCCTTTGATCCGTACAGCACCCACGCACCTTTTATAATCCAATCAATCCCTGAAAGCAAACCTGGCGAAATTGAATATGTTAAATCTGCTTCCCTGAATTTTCTTCTTTTGACATTCGGCCGGACTTCAGGTATGCTGTGGCCTAACCAAATAGAGCGGAATTCCGGATTAATCCTCGTTGCTCGGGATGCCTTAATACTTAACAGCCAACAAAGGACCTGGAGCTATGAAAGAGTTGATCAGCGAAATTGCACGAGCACTTGTTGACCGACCGGAAGAGGTGACGGTTAATGAAGTTGAGGGTGGTCAGACGTTGATATTGGAACTCAAAGTCGCAAAGCAGGATATGGGAAAGATTATCGGAAAGCACGGCAGGACGGCTCAGGCGATCCGTACCATATTGAGCGCAGCATCCGGAAAGGCAAAAAGGCGCATCGTTTTAGAAATCCTGGAATGATCGGCCTGGCCAAAAATTCGGATTGACCGAAAAACGCGACAGCGGTTTTTGATATCCGCTAAAATCGACAGATTCAAAAAGGCTTAAACGTTTTTGAATCTGAAATATTAGTTTCTTTTATTCAAAATAATAAGGGCATTTTCTCACAATTTGAGGAAATGCCCTTTTTTTAGCTTTGAAACAGCTGCTTAGGCAACGGTTACATTGGTTGCTGAAGGACCTTTGGGGCCTTGCTCAATGTCAAAAGTAACGCTGTCGCCTTCATACAGTGATTTGAAACCGGTTGCATTGATTCCTGAATGATGAACGAATACGTCCGGGCCGTCTTCTTGCTCTATGAAGCCATAACCTTTGCTGCTGTTAAACCATTTTACGATTCCACTAGCCATTGTGACATCCTCCTTTCAAATAATTCTCATGGTTCCATACTTCGGGCGGCCACTTTGACAAATGGATATTTCCTTTAGAACGAAACCGGCCCGCCAATTAAGAGCGGGCCTTTATTGATTATTTATATCTTAACACCCTTTTTAAAAAAAGCAAGCTTATTTAGGAAAATTTTGCTGCGCCGCATTTTGTAGGTGAAATAGGGCCGCTAAATCATGATCGCCTTTTGAGCCCGCTTTTTGGACTTTGCAAAAAAGATGATTAAATTATTGCAAAATATATTCAGAACAAAGGAGGAAGTCCAGATGCGCAACTTAGCAAGAAAAACGAGCCTGGTGTTTGCAGCGGGGTGTTTAGGCGGTTTGCTCAACAGCCTGGCGGTCTGGATCTTCGGAGATCTTGGCATTACAGCGGCTCTCGGCGTAAAAATCGCTCCGCAGCTCTCCCCGGCATGGCTGTATCCGCGGCTGGTGTGGGGCGGCATCTGGGGGTTGTTGTTTCTTCTGCCGATGCTGTCGGCACGGATCTGGTCCCGGGGCTTTATTTTCAGCCTGGGCCCGACCCTGGTGCAGCTTTTCGTCGTTTTTCCGATGAAAGCCAACAAGGGCATGATGGGAATTGACCTTGGGCTGCTCACCCCCCTGTTCGTGGTGGTGTTTAACGCCATCTGGGGATGGACAGCAGCGATCTGGTTGCGATGGATGGGAAAATAGCCTATTGACCCAGCATGCGCATCACCGGCTTTGTGGTTTAATTAAATCAACGCAATAACTTGACATTTCAAGACGACCGGTCTATTATAACACGGGCCGAAAAACCCCCTCATTTTAACCAAAATTTACGGTAAGGATGGCATGCAATCCAACACCAGACGCAGGATCATTGAAACCGGGGCTGAAATCATCCATCGCAAAGGGTTTAACCATACCGGTATCCAGGAAATCCTGAATGCCGCCAGCGTCCCCAAAGGATCTTTTTATAATTATTTCAAGAGTAAAGATGATTTTGGGCTTCAAATTATTGATTATTTTTCGGCCTATTTTAAGCGGATTGCCATAGAGACGCTGGAAGACACCCGGGTTTCACCATTGAGCCGGATCTATGCGTTTTTGACCGCATTCATGGAATACTTTGAGTCCCAAAATTATGCCGGCGGCTGCCCTATCGGCAATCTCGCCCAGGAAATGGGGGACCTAAGCCCGGCCTTTCGCAAAAAGCTGAGCGAAGCCATCGATATGATGGTCGACGCTTACAGCCAGGTGTTGGCAGCGGCTCAGAACGACGGTAAGATACTGAAAAATTTGGATATAAGAGAAACAGCCAGTTTCATCATCGCCAGTTGGCATGGCGCTGTCATACAGATGAAGCTGGCCCAAAGCCTGGATCCACTTAAAATTCACCGCAAATTTGTTTTTGATCACATCTTAAAGAAATGATCCCGAATGGTTCTGCGGCCAAACAACCGCACGAATACCTTTACCGTCAATTAGACCGACCGGTCTAATTGCAGTAAAAATTCGACTCGGCGGCTCAAAAGAACACCGCTGATAAACAGGGGGAATGATTATGATGCAGGACATCGATTCAAATCCGCGACGCCATGCCGGAAAAATACAATCGCTGTTGGACAGCGTGCTCAACAGCCGCGGGGACAGCGACCCCGGGTTGCGCCGGGCGGTGGAGCACCGGGCTGCGACTCATGCCGGCCGTTTGCCGCAAGGCGGTCCACTGCTGCCGCAGGAACTTGGCGACTATGTTGATACGGTTGCCCGACACGCATTTAAAGTGACCGACACGGATATCGAGACCCTGCGCGCTGCCGGTTATTCGGAGGATGCCATCTTTGAACTGACATTGTGTGCGGCCCTGGGAGCCGGAATCGCCCGTCTTGATCGCGCCATAGCGGCTATGAAAGGAAACGTTAATGCGCCTAAAAAACATTGAAAGCGGCCAAAAATTCTCCAAAAAGCTGATTCTGGCCCTGATCGGCCTTAAACTCGGCGAAAACGCTCCCGATGTGCTTCGAATGATCTGGTACCGTCCGGCGTTTTTCGGCGCCCATTACGGCCGCTACCTGAATGCCGTCATGCGGGGCCCCTCTGAGTGGTCGGTGGGTGAACGCGAGCTTTTCGCCGCCTTTGTATCCCAGGCAAACGAATGCCCTTTTTGAACCGGCGCCCACGGCGCGGTCGCGTCAAAGGCAATGGGCGATGAGATCACCCGGGCGGTCTTAGATGACTGGCGGACTGCCCCGATCGATAAAAAACTGCGGGCGGCATTGAACCTGATCGAAAAGCTGACCCTGAGGCCGGATCGAATCGAATCCGCAGATATTGACGCTTTGCGCGCCGACGGCCTCAGTGATGAGGCCATCGAAGATGCCATTCATGTTACCGTCCTGTTTAATATCATGGACCGCATTGCCGATTCCCTGGGCTTCGAGATTCCAACTGCAAAAGGCTTCGCCCGTGCGGCCGATGTATTGCTGAAACGAGGTTATTAATTATGAAACCCGACAAAAACAACACCAAAGACGAGCTCATCAGGGAATTAACGGCCCTTAAAAAACAATTTGAAGCGAGCGCATCTTCCTTTGAAAAGGAATGCCGCGAGCGCGGTCGCACCGAGGAAGAACTTCGCCTGGCCCAGGTGATTATCGACAACAGCCCGGTGGTTCTCTTTCGGCGGGTGGCCGGTGACAAACCCCGCCTGGTGTATGTTTCCGACAACATCCGCCAGATGGGGTATACGGCCGAAGAGTTTCTCGAGGATAAAATCCATTTTAAAGATGTTGTTCATCCCGACGATTTTGAGCGTGTCGGTGAAGAAATCAAGCAATACACCGAAGAAGACGTCGAAGAATATACCCAGTTTTACCGGATTATGACCAAAGACGGCCAGGTCCGCTGGGTTGAAGACCAGACCTCGGTGGTGCGGGATGCGGATGGCAACAAAATATTTAACCAAGGCCTGCTGGTGGACATTACCAGCCGTAAGCTGGCTGAAGAAGAAGTGCGCAAAAGTGAAGAAAAGTTTCGCCGCATTGTGGAAACCGCCGGAGAGGGATTTATCCTCATGGCTGAGGATTTGAAAATAACCGATGCCAACGACGCCTACTGCAACATGCTCGGTTATTCCCGTGCGGAAATTTTGGGTAAAACCCCCCTTGATCTGGCATCGGATGAGTTCAGGCAATTTATGCTGGCCAACCGGGAGGAGATTCTGGCCACAGAATATCGGGAGTTTGAGGGAACCTTGGTGGCCAAGGACGGCCGCCATGTGCCGATTTTAATTCACGGCAACACACTCAGAGGGGATCAGGGAGAAGTCATCGGCAATATGGCATTTGTCACCGATATGACCGAGCACAAAAAGGCCCTGGCACTGGCCGGTGAAGTTCAAAAAAGCCTGCTGCCCCAGAGCAAACCGAACGTTCACGGCCTCGACATTGCCGGCCGGAATGTATCCTGCGATGAAATCGGCGGTGATTACTTTGATTTTCTGTGGCGACGTGAAAAACCGGACGGCCCGTTTACCGTAGCGGTGGGCGACATCACCGGCCACGGCGTGGACTCCGCGCTGCTGATGACATCGGCCCGGGCATTTTTGCGCATGCGCGCCTCCCAGCCCGGAACCATGTCGGAAATCATCACCGCCATGAATCTTCATCTGACCCGGGATGTCTTGGAGACCGGCCGGTTTATGACGCTTTTTTATTTAACCGTGGATCTGCAAAAAGATCATATCGATTGGGTGAGGGCCGGCCACGACCCTGCCATTTTATATGATCCACAACAGGATGCTTTTGTGGAACTCAAAGGTAGCGGGGTGGCGCTGGGCGTTAATGAAGCCTTTAAGTACACTGAAAACCGCCACGAAGGGCTCACAAACGGGCAGATTATCGCCATCGGCACTGACGGCATCTGGGAAGCGTTTAATAAAAACGGAGCGATGTTCGGCAAAAAGCGTTTTAAAGACATTATCCGTCAAAACGCCGCGGCAGGAGCTGATGATATCCTCAATGCGGTTTACAATGAAATCAATCAATTTATTGAAGGTCAAAAAACTGAAGATGATATCACCCTGGTCATTGTAAAGGTGAACAAACCGTAAGGTTGCATCAATTAACAGGCTCGATAGAAGCGGGCATCCATTATCAAACCGTTTACCCAGCGGGACGTTCACGTGTTATCCGGGAATCCGAGCTAAGGCGGTTCGCTTCACGGGGAAAGTTCCGGGCGGTGCAGTGCGATCAAAGGGGTTGATGGGCGCAAAATCTGATCATAAAAAAAGAGCTGGCAAACTCCGTGCACGCCAACTCTTCGTTACCGGCTTCGGAATGCACCCCTGGAGATTTTACTCGCTTCCTGGCTTTTGGTTCCCTTTCGTCAGGATTCGGGGCCATTCCGCGGCCTGGTCAAAGGATAACCATCCGCGTTGTGCCTGTCAATCATGATACATGTTTTTTGAAGTTGAACTTCACAAATCAAAGAAGGAGGGATAATGACCCCTGAAATCATTCGTGATGCACTGGCATGGTGCACCGTAATAAACTGGATAGCGTTGCTGGGGTGGTTTCTGTTTTTCATTATGGCTCACGACTGGATGTACCGGTTTCACAGTAAATGGTTCAAACTCCCTGTTGAAAAGTTCGACGCTATTCACTATGGCGGCATGGCGCTGTTTAAAACAGCCATATTGTTGTTCAACCTGGTGCCATATTTCGCCCTGAGTATTGTGGGCCGAGGATGATATTCGTATCATAAACGAAACAGCCTCATTTTGATGCCGGTTGAACCCGGGCGATCGAACCCGCTGCGCGCCTTGGTCAGAAGGCCTGAATTTCCTCAGAATGCTCGCATCATAACGACCCAGGCACTCATCGCCAGCATCACGGCAACGATCATTGCTTTTGATGCCGGTTGTAACAACCCTCTCAAAGCGAACAACACAGAAATAAGAATCGTTGCGACGATCACTAACGCCGGAGCGATTACCCATGGAATTTTATCCGCTATCTCTAACAGATGCTGCATTTTTATTTACCTCTTTGGTTTCTGAGTCTCGGCATTGCACCAAAAATAAAGAAAAATTCTAATAAATTAGCGGAATAAGGGTCCGTTTTAGGTTGGCCGATTTCAGGATGTCCGTATTTTCGATGTACGATCTTCGGTGTGATTTTTGACTTTGAGCTTCAGCTGAGCGAAAGAAAAATTTCACTAAATCGTTGATTTCGGTTCTAAAATTATATATGTACCATATCTTGTATGTCAAGAATCAAACAACACAATATAATAGGTATGAATCCATGTTGCTAATTCTCTAATAAAAACAACGATTCGTGAAAAAAAGTGGATTTTAGGCTGTACTTTTGGGTAGGGTTCTGGTAAAAGCCTCAACCTTTAGGTGAATAAATCGGCCCGGAAACCGGCTGAAAGGTGCTCGGTGAATGAAAGGCAAACTTAAAATGCAAGATGAAGAAACGATGTGGTATGAAAATGATGCGCCGGTCCAAGAATATCTGGATCGCGAGTTATCCAGGAAAGCCGCCGTCGCAGAGAAAGATCCAAAAACGGTGAGATTCTCCTGGTTGGAAATAATGAAGAAATCATTTCATATTAAATAAAATCAATCCTCAATTTTGCTGACAACCAGTGTGATATCATCTTCTAATTCTGCATCCCGGCGAAATTGCTTCAAGCCATCAAAAACAGCGTCTAAAATCTGCTTTGCTCCGCCATATTTATTTCGCCGGATGATGCTGACCGCGGAAATGCCGTGACCGGATACATCCCCGATCGCCACACCCAATTTTTCATGGGCCTCTTCACCAAGATCGTGGTAATCGAAACAGTCTCCGCCGGTCTCATCGCAGTAGATGCTTTTTCCGGCAACGTCCAAACCTTTATAATCCGGGCGGTTTTTCGGCAGGAGGTTTTGCTGAACCGCCTTCGCCAGATTCAGTGATCGGCGCATGCGGCGGTGTTCTTCCATATGCCGGCCGACCTGAACGTCGCCTTTTGAGGCAATTAAGCAATCGGATTCATGATCGTAACTGAATTTGGGATCCTTTACAGCGGAAGGTTTGCTGCACAGACAGGCAGCCGGTGAATCAGGGATCGAATCCTCATTTAAATTTGGTATATGGTTTGTCATAATTCGCCTTTGCTCACGGTTAGGAACATCCACAGGCCTTGCTGGATTCATGATGATCAACTGCCAGCGGTGTCTCCTCCGATTCCATCGGACACCCGGCTTGAGAAGTTGCCGATTGAAGATGGGTTCCTAAAAGCTCGTCGGCGGTGGTTTTCATGTTATTGGCGGGCTGATCCTTGACAAACTGGCCGATGATGGCAGCGGCCCGCATCTTTTTTTCATCGATACCTTCAGCCCGCGCCATTCCGGTAATACTCTCAAGACAGGGGATGCAGCCGGATGCCACGGCCGAACCCAGCGCCACCAGTAATTGGGTTTCGGTGTCTAAGCCTTTGTGGAAAGGTTTCATAACAGCCTCCTTTCAAATAAGGTTGGCCTGTTGAGCCCGTTGGCCGGTGAATTGGTTTGACGCAAAAATATCCCATCAAATGTTATTTGCTCTGAACAGTTCGCCGTTTTGGTTGAGCTCTTTTATAAATAGCGCAATTTCCTCGGCACCGTCGGCCACGCGGGTAAAGCATTTTTCATGCGCTTTGGAGGCATGAAACGCCAGGGCCTCGTTCAGGTCCGTAAAGTCCACACCGGTTAGCTCTTTGCAGGAGTGGCTGCCGATCTTAACATTAAGCCGCCGGATGAGCTCCTGCCCCGGCATGGCGATGGGAAAAACCCCATCCAGGCCTTCTTCGATGTTTTCCCTGCCGATCAGCAGCCCCAGGACCATCAGGCCCGCCACGTGGACACCGCAGGTGTATGAACACAGCATGCCGCCTAAAAATGCAGTGGCGGACCGCGTGACCCAGGGATCGTGCATTCCCCATTCTTGCATAAACGCGTCCACAATCACCTGGGCGCAGCCGTCATGGCGTTTCATATTTTCAAAGGCCTTTTCTTTGACGCTTAAAATCCATTCATCTCCATCCGGCAACACAATTTCCGGACTGGTTGTTTCGGTATACAATTTCTATTCTCCGATTCGGTTTAATTTTAATTATCTTTGCGCATTGTCGGGTTTGCGTGAGTTTTTTAACATGAAAATTTTATTCTTTCGCGGCTTTGCGACGTTGCGTGAGGCTTTCAAAAAGGTTTCTTCGCCTCTATCGTCGCCGAGGCCACATAGTCTTCCAAATTCCGCCCCGGAAACCACTCACGAATATTTTCACGGCTCTCATCCTTGGGATGTATATTGATATCCCGGAAGCCGGCTTCTTGAAGGGTGCTTTCGATAACTTCAATTTCCTCTGTGCCCCCCACACATCCGGATATGAGGGATATGTCGTTTTTGATTTCAGCGGGCAGGGTCTGAAGCGCCACCACATCTAAAATCGCCAGACGGCCGCCGGGCTTGAGCACACGCCAGGCTTCTCGAAATACATCCATTTTCTCCGGCGAAAGGTTGATGACGCAATTTGAGATAATCACATCCACGCCGGCATCGGCCACCGGGAGGGGCTCGCTCTCACCCAGCCTGAACTCAACATTTTTAGCGTTCAGCTTCTCGGCATTCTGGCGGGCTTTGCT
>JBFFCW010000148.1:0-8794 GCA_041559695.1 Desulfobacterales bacterium | reverse complement strand
GGGGGGCGTCATATTTTCCACCGAGCGCTTCAGCCACGCAATGGACGGCGGCAACATCGGAGTGGCTGAAGGCAATTCCTGCCAGCACGCTGCCCAGCAACATCGCCGCCCTTGCTTCCAGGTTCTCGCCGTCGGCGACAGCCGTTCTGAGATAGGTGGCAATCAATTCAATGGCATAAAGCGCGGCGGCATCGGCAATGGGCTCTGAAGCGTTGGCGGTAAACCCTTCGATGGCGTGCGTCAAAGCATCCATACCGGTTGACGCGGTCAATTCCGGGGGCATGGTCAGGGTCATCTCGGGGTCCACCAGTGCCACCTTTGGCGCAATTTGGGGATCCTTAATGCTGAATTTAAATTTCTCGCTGGAATCGGTGATCACCGAGCTGAAGGTCACCTCACTGCCGGTCCCGGCGGTTGTCGGAATGGCGATCAACGGCAGCACATCGGAACCAATTTTTTGGGGTCCTTCATAGTCGCGGGCGGCACCTCCCTGACGGGCCACCACCGCAATCGCCTTGGCACAGTCGATCGGACTGCCGCCGCCAAGCGCTACCAGGCAATCCGGGCCAAAGCGACTTGCGATTTCAGTGCCCTCCTTGACATTGTAATCTTTCGGATTGGGTTCGACGCGATCAAACACCTCCCATTTCAAATTATGGGCTTCCAGCGGACCGGTAATCCGCTCCATCAGGCCTGAACGCATAACACCTTTATCGGTGATCAGGAGCACATTTCTGGCCTTTAAGTTTGCAATCACCCCGGCAAGGCCCCCGGCTGCACCAACGCCGTATTCTATTGTGGTCGGTAATTCAAAACTAAAACTGTTGAGGAGGTTCATCGCAAGTTCTCCGTATTTCTGGTGTTTATTAACTGCAGACACACAGGCGTCTGCCGCACCTAACCGTCACGTGATGCAGGTTAAGCGCGTTGTCCGGTTGCGCCCGTTGGTCCGTTGGCCGGCAACACAAAAAACAGGCATTTTCCCCTCTTTTCTAAAGGCTCAACGGGCCAACTCAACAACGATTAATCTTTATTTAAAATAAATTTCAAGGTAGAGTTATTTTATAAGTCAAAATGCCGCAGATGGCAACTCTGCGTAAAATCGATCTCTGAAACAGTTAGCGAGTTGCATTAAGGAGCGTCGGGGGTGATTCAGCAGGAAAATGGTCAACACGCTTCAACATCACATGATGCTGATAGGGAAAAGATTGTCCGCAACGTTACCTGGGTCGGGCTTTGGGTAAATTTATTTCTGGCCGCCATTAAATTCACTGCCGGCATTTATGGAAGAAGCCAGGCCCTGGTCGCGGATGCGATCCACAGCCTTACCGATCTGACAACGGATATTGCCGTTATTGCAGGATCACATTACTGGTCCCGTCCACCGGATGAAAATCACCCATATGGGCACCGGCGTTTAGAAACTCTGGTAGCAGTTTTTATCGGTGTCGTGTTGATAGCAGCAGGCATCGGAATCGGCTGGAAAGCCATTTCAGCGCTGCAGGAAAAACACGCATCCCCCCCGGGTTGGATTGCCGTTGCTGCAGCGTTGGCTTCAATTGTGTGCAAAGAAAGTATTTACCGCTGGACAGCCATGACCGGTCGACGCGTAAAAAGCGCTGCACTGGCCGCCAACGCATGGCACCATCGCACGGATGCCTTTAGTTCGATTCCGGTCTTAATCGCGGTGGCCGGTGCCAGAGTCTTTCCATCCTGGTCATTTTTGGATCACCTTGGAGCCGTAGTCGTTTCAATGTTCATCCTGCACGCTTCGATCAAAATCATCTGGCCCGGACTCAGCGAGTTGATTGACGTCGGCGCGCCGAAAGAAATCCGTAAAAAAATTCGGAATATCGCGCTCAAAAACGAAAGTGTTTTGCAGGTTCATGATATTCGAACAAGGTATATCAGCTCCAGCATTCAGGTGGATCTGCACATCGTTGTTGATGGATTGATAACCGTGCGGCAAGGCCATGATATCGCCGATGACGTCAAAGCACGCATCATTGATAGAATTTCGGAAGTTTTGGATGTGATTGTACATGTGGACCCTCCGGAAAGAGCCGCCCGCGATGATGGGTTCGAATTCGTTAAATTCCCTAAATAATTTTCCGGTTGAAAATAATCCAATATCGTAATATTCTTAATATGTTATATTTTGGAATAAAAGATCCGGCCTTAACAGGAATAACTGAAATTACACAACAATTCTAAAAATGCCCGTCTATGAATATACGGCACTGGATGCCAAAGGAAAGACAACCTCCGGTATTATCGATGCTGACGGCGCGCGCTCCGCACGCCGGAAGTTACGTGCAACCGGTATCTTCCCGGTCGCCATCAAAGAATCCCAGGAGGCGCCGGTAAAAAAAGCGTCCCGAACCCTGGATCTGTCCCGCTATCTGACCCGGGTCAAGCCCGCCGAAATCGCGATAATGACCCGGCAACTGGCAACATTGATTAGCGCCGGTTTTCCCCTGGTTTCTGCAATCGATGCCTTGGTGCCCCAGACCAAATCCCATCGCCTTAAAACGGTATTGGCCCAGGTTAAAGATGCCATTGTTGAGGGCCAGAATTTTGCGCAGGCCTTATTGCAATATCCGGGAATTTTCTCACCCCTGTTTATCAACATGGTCCGCGCTGGAGAGACTTCCGGCACACTCGAAATTGTGCTTGAACGCCTGGCTGACATTACCGAAAAAGCGCAGGATTTGTCCAATCGAATTCAGACCGCCCTGGCATATCCCCTCTTCATGTGTATCATCGGTACCCTGGTGTTGTTTGTGCTTTTAACCTACATTGTGCCCAGTATCACCGCTATTTTTACGGATATGAACCAGGTCCTGCCGACACCGACGCGTTTGCTCATTTTTTTAAGTGGATTTTTCAAATCGTTTTGGTGGGTTATTCTTATTATTTTTATTGGCGCCGGCATCACCCTGCATCGAGTAAAAAAAACCGAGAACGGTCGTTATGCCTACGATAAAACCATTGTTTCGTTGCCCGTCTTTGGCGTTCTGGTAAAAAAACTGGCAGTCGCCCGTTTTACCCGTACACTCGGTTCTCTGCTTGAAAACGGCGTCTCCATGTTAATTGCGCTGGATATCGTCAAAAATATTGCCGGCAATGTGTTGATTTCCAATGCTGTGCAAAATGCAGCCCAGGAGGTCGGCAAAGGACAGGCTTTATGGGCGGCTTTAAACGAAAGCAAGGTTTTCCCGCAGTTGTCCATCCAGATGATTCAGGTGGGAGAACAAAGCGGTGAACTGGAAGGCATGCTCAATAAGATTGCTGATGTTTTTGAAAAAGAGGCCGAAAACAGTATCCTGAGGCTGACATCTTATTTGGAACCGGTCATGATACTGGTAATGGGTTGTGTTGTGGGTTTTATTGTGCTTTCAATTTGCCTGCCCATCTTTGAAATGAATCAGCTGATCCGCTAGTTGGGCAGCTTTCTTAATCAGAACCCATCTCTGCGTTCAAAGAATGTTAAATCACTGCCCGGGTCATTCAATGTTGAGTGTTATCTGGCGGGTGCGGCGGCGGCGCTTGAGTTTGATGGTAAGTTCACCCCCGTCAGCAAGCTTTTTGAAAAAGTCCGAGGCCTGATCCGGGCTGGTGATGGTTTCGTCATCTATGCCCACAATCACATCCCGGCTGCGCAGTCCCATTTTTCGCAGAACACTGTCACGCGTTATACTACCAAGCCTGAACCCGGCCGCTTGATCTCCGCTTTTATAAGGCGCAATCTTCATCTGTTCTATTAAACCGTCGATATCGGCAAGGGAATCCGCAACCTCGTTACGCTTGAGGCGAATGGAAGTGGTTCTGGCGGTTTGTCGCCGGGTCCCGGTTGCCTGTTGCGCCGAAGATGGCTGGCTGCCAATGTTTTGTGATTGTGTGGAAAGCGCGCTTTTGCCGGATTCTTTGATCTCGACGGTCAGCAGCTCATCACCTTCGACGGTGGTAATGACCACGTTGTTGCGCAGAATTTTTTTGATGCGGACCTTTCCGGCCGTGTCCCCTTCACGGTAAGCCTCCTGCTTTCGAATGCTGCGGTTGTGAATAATGGCGCGGCTCAACCTGGGATCGTCAGAAACCACCGTTCCCACCAGCTCCAGGCCGAGGTCTTTTTTAGCCAGGGCGATCTTTGCGAGGGAAATCTTTTCCGCTGAATCGGAATCCCTGGCTTTTCCGGTGTTAAACAGGTTGCGCTGCCAGATTTGGCGGTAGCCGTCAAGCGGCCGTACAGAGCCAGCCGCTCTGGCGGCAATACCGACCGTAACGGAATCATCGATTTGCAGGCCGTCGGTTTCCACCATAGCGGTTTGGATCGATTGAAATGCATGAAATCCCAGATATCCGATCAGAACGAACAGCAGCAGATAAAGCGGGTAGAAAACCCAATGGCTCCTTTTTTTAATGGGCTTTATGGGTGCTTTTCGAACAGGCGGGCGTTCGGGTTCAGCGGGTGCTGCCGCTGCGGGTTTCGGGTCCGGCGCCGGCGCCTCCGCCGGCACTGGTGTTTCAGCCTCGGCCGGCATCGGAGCGGCCGCCGCAGGTTCAAAAACAGCCTCCGGCACTTCGCCCACAGCCGGCGGGAGCTCTATCTTTAATTGTTCGGGCACGGGCTCCGGACCTTCGGCCTCGGGTACAGGCGGGGTCTCAAGAGCCTGCCGCGCTTTGAGCTTCAAAAGCCTTTTTTGCCGATTTTCAAGGCTGTTGCGCTTGAGAATCTTGTAAACGGCCGAGGTCGAGACCAAGATTTCTTCCTGCGGTAATAAAGACCCCAGACGCCGGGCGCCGTAAGCCGGATTTTGCAGAGAAAGCTCGACAATGCGGTCTTCGACCTCGGGCGGAATCTTTTTGGGAAACGTCTTTGGAATGATCACCGGCTCCGCGGTGGTTTCAGCGGCTTTGGCCAGCCGCTTTTCACGGGTTTGCAGTTCGCGGCGCTTCAATATTCGATAGACAACCGACGAAGATGCCAGGATGCCCTGTTTTTTCAGTAGGAGTCCCAGGCGTTTGGCTGTCAGATCGGGATTTTGCAGGGATATCTTGCATATGCGTTCGGCGACCTCATCGGTGATTTTGGTTGCAGGCTTTTTAGGCGGCGATTTGGGCTTGCGGGCCTTTTTGGCGCTTTTCTTGATCCGCGCCAGCCGTTTTTCGCGGCGTTGAAGGCCTTCGCGGCGCAGAATGCTCTGGATGGTTGTGGCGGATACGGATATGCGCTTCTTTTTCAGCAGCGGAACCAGCCGCCGGGCGCCCCATTCAGGGTTTTTCAGCGATATCTCGACGATACGCTCGGCAACTTTATCCGGGATCCTGGCGGAAGGTTTCTTTGGCGGCGATTTTGGCTTCCGAGCCTGCTTTTTAATTTTCGCCAGCCGTTTTTCACGGCTCTGAAGGCCCTCACGGCGCAGGATGCGCTGGATGGTGGCGGCGGACACGGATATTCGCTTCTTTTTCAGCAAAGGGCCCAGGCGCCGGGCACCCAGCTCGGGATGCTGCAGGGAAATCGCGACGATCCGCTCCGCAGTTTTGGGCGGGATCTTCGAAATCGGTTTTTTCGATGTACGCTTTGAAGCCATTTTACAAAAAAGCCGGCCAATCGGGATAGGTCAAAAATTAGAAAGCTGACACGTCATGTGCTGAGAAACCACGAGACCGCTGTTGTGAGGTGCGAGTATGGTGTATTTAGTTTATACTATACGATTTTGCTGCGCAAGTTTTGAGTGAATTAAATTGCGCTTGCAGATGGCAGGCAGGTGGATCAGCAGAGCCATTTTATTTCAGCCGAAATTCATAATTTCAAATTTGACGCCTAAATTCAATAAGGGAATAAGTAGAGATCAAATACATGATTGGTGATTTGGGTCTTAATGAGAAGGTGCCAGCGCAGGTGACCATTCCAGGACCCGAAAAGTTTGCTGGTATTTGTCGAAAGTGGATTGCGGCAGATTTAACTGGGTTTCATAATCCAGCTTGATCTTGGTCAGTATGGCACCTTTCAAATCTGTATTCGTCAGGTTCGTACCATATAGATTCGCTTCAGTTAACTTCGCGTCTTTGAGATTGGCACTCTCCAGGTTAGCGAATCGGAGGTTGCAGCCTGACAAATTGGCGCCTTCAAGATTCGCCCATCGAAGATCAGCCCCTTGCAGAGAAGCTCGCTGAAGTTTGGCGCCATCAAGACTTGCCCAATCAAGGACGGCATCGGCCAGATTGGTGTCCCGAAGATTGGCATCATACAGGTCGGCTTCTGACAACACGGCTTCCCGCAGATCAGCGCCTTGAAAGTCGATAAAAGAAAGTTTGGCCGCATACAGATCGGCTCTAACAAGCGCCGCGTGCGACAATACGGCCTTTTCCCCGCTTTTCCCTTGGGAATCCAGCCAGCGTCTGTGGTCTGCTAAAATTTTCTTTAGTTCATCTTTTTTTAAAGGACCCGTTCGGGTCGGACGAATTTTTGCCCGAAAAAGTTCTTCGGGCTCAGTGCCGATAGGCGGCGCATTGATTTTATCTATCAGCCGCTTAAAGGTCTTAAACTTCACGGTCCGCCGAGCGGGCAGCATCATGATCTTGCCGGTAAAGGGGCTGCGCCATGGGCGCGTTTTCTTTTCTTTGATATCGAATTTACCGAAATGGCCGATTTTAATGTTCTCACCGGATTCAAGGCTTTTTTTGATGATTTCGATAAGGCTATTTACGGAGTGTCGGGATTGCTTCTTGGTGAATCCCGTGCGGTCGGACACGGCCTCAATAATATTGGCTTTTGTGAGGGTCATGACGCCAACTATTTTAATGATTGAGGGTGAGAATGGTTTGAAGATGCTCGTGCGGGTAAGAATCCCCCTGACCTTTCTTATATAGTAAACTCGCTTTCAACAATCAACATTTTTTTAGCCATGCAGATCGAACTCACCCTGCTTCGCAAACTTGAATCAGATCTTAAAACGCATCGTTAGATAATTGGATGACAGGCGTTTTGAAACCTGATATTCTATTATTGAAAATTTTTTTTATGTGGTTTAGGATTTCAGGCACCTCTCAGATCGAAAGCGCTCAGCGAATCCGTTTGAACGACCCATTCAAATCAATTAAAATTGTAAAGGAGCAAAAAAAATATGCTTCGAAGAATTAAACATGACAATCTCGGGTTTACGCTAATCGAATTAATGGTTGTTGTGATCATACTCGGCATCCTGGCACTCTACATCGGCCCCAAAATAATGGGGGAACCCGATAAGGCAAAACGCGTAAAAGCAAAAATGGATATCGCCAGCTTTGAGACCGCTTTAAAAATGTATAAACTCGACAACGGCGTGTACCCGTCAACTGAACAGGGACTTGTTGCGTTGGTTGAAAAACCCGAAACCGGAATAGTACCGAAAAAATGGCGCGAAGGCGGATATCTTGAAAAGCGCAAGGTGCCGAAAGACCCCTGGGGAAACGAATTTGTATATATTTCCCCGGGTGTAAATAGCGACTTTGACTTAATTTCCTACGGAAAAGATGGCGCACCCGGCGGTGAAGGGGAGGATGATCAGGATATTAACAACTGGGAAATCGAGTAGATTCACAATAGAAAAAGAATTGAATCTGCGCTGCGGACATCGGACAACAGACCACAAAAAAAGCCATGGCTTTACACTGCTGGAGCTGATTGTGGTCATGTCGCTGCTGGGTATCATGCTCATTTTTACCGTACCCCGTTTCCATGAAACCTTGTTTTTGGACAAAACCAAAACAGCTTCGCGATGGATTATCGGCAAAATTCAGGCCTTAAAGGAAGCGGCGATCCGCAATCAGAAGCAATATTCGCTGCATATCAACCTGGATACGGAGCAGTTCTGGGAAACCGATGCCGCCATGTCGGCCGAGGAGCTTGAAAACGCTGCTTTGAATGCCGATTCTCTGCCGAGCGGCCTAAAAATCGCCGATATTGAATACCCCATTCGCGGCAAAATAAATTCGGGGCAGACCGATATCACGTTTTATAAAAACGGCACCTCGGATAAGGTCCTGATTCACCTTCAAGACGGAGACAGATATGTATCTTATCTGATCGAGCCTTTTCTGTCCGAAGTGACTCGGTACGAGAAGTATGCCAGTTTTGAAAACTGAATCAGCGGTCTAAATGAATAACCTAAAAGCCGAAACCATCTTTCTATCCACTGGCCAGCTTTGAGTTTGCCCGAAATCTCAAGCACAAAAATTTCTCCATATTTTTTATAAAAAAAACTGTAAATTTGGTGTCAAATTTTGTATAATGGTGTCGATTGAAGATGTATAATAAAGTATACACCCAATGACTGGATTCAAACACCGATATCTCAGGGAGCTGCCCGGGTTTTCACAAACCGCATTCGGTTTTACATTGCTGGAAGTTATGATTGCCCTGGCGGTTATGTCAATCGTTCTGGTGAGCGTGTACCGCATGCACTCACAGAGTTTGACCATGAACGCCGCGGCCCGGTTTTATACCCTGGCGCCCCTGCTGGCCCAAAACAAGATGGCTGAACTGGAAACGTTTTCATCAGACGGCTTCCCGGAAGATTCCGGCGATTTCGGCGAGCAATACCCGGGCTATAGCTGGCGGACTTCATTATCCGATGTATCCTCTGAGGTGCTGGGGGAAGTCGCCGATGATTTAAAGCGAGTCGACCTCATCATCTCGTATAATGACGACCAATTTTCACACAATATAAGAACATATCGGTTTCAAAGGGAATAAGCAGCATAACAAAGGACAGATGTCAGCGGTCAGAAAACAGAGGTCGGAGATCAG
>JBFFCW010000147.1:0-8885 GCA_041559695.1 Desulfobacterales bacterium | reverse complement strand
CAGATACCCGACTTTCTGTGGAAAGGCGTCGGCAAACCCAGCGCGGAACTGAACCAACTGTTCCAGATACTGGCAAATCTTTCATCCAGCTTTTACGCTGTTTCCGATATCGCTGTTTATGCGAAGGAGGCAGGCGACACCTTATGGTATCGAATGTTTTTTGACGATAATAAGGTGTTGCACCTCAATCCGGCGCAAAGTTCCTTTTCAGAAAAACTGGACCGCAATCTCGAGCGGCATTTTGTAAAGCCCGGTCTGCTGGCGCGCTCGGATGATGAACATGCGTTGTTTGTCAATGTCACCGGGGAAAATGACCGGAACACCTATTTTCTTAAAATTGGTATCGACAGTGAAAGTTTCGCCGGCATTATGAAAAGAGAGGCAAAGTGGATTATTCTCATTTTCATCATCGCTTTGGTGCTGTCCCGTTTTCTGGGATATTACTTTGCCCGCAAGATTTCCCGGCCGATTGAAAACCTCTCGGAGATATCCGCCAAAGTTGCCAAAGGCGACCTCGATCAACTGGCGCCGGTCACTTCCGGGGATGAAATCGGCGAGCTGTCGACGAACTTCAATAAAATGGTCGAAGGGCTGCGCGAGTGGGAAAGCGTCAAAAAAATTGAATTTGAACTGGAAAAAGGCCGTGAAATTCAACGCGAGTTTTTACCCAATCAAATCCCGGACCTGCCCAACTGGGAAATCGCCACCTGTTTTTATCCGGCCGGTCAGGTGTCCGGTGATTTCTACGACGTATTCATGCTGCCGGACGGAAATGTGGGTCTGGTGATTGCCGATGTGTGTGACAAGGGCGTCGGATCGGCATTATATATGGCACTGTTCCGCAGCCTCATCCGGGTCTTCGCCGAGCAGGCCATCTACTGCACCGGACCGGGCCCGGCGCAAATTTCATCGACCCCCGTCAACATCGAAACGATTCCGTCATCCGCAAATGACCAGATGGCCCGACTGGGGGCCGTTTCATCTACCAATAACTACATTGCGAATCTACACGGGCGGGAATGCATGTACGCCACTTTGTTTTTCGGGGTGCTGAATCCCTCAACCGGCATCCTGTCATATGTCAACGGCGGTCATGAGCCGCTTTATGTCATCAACGCCGGCAGTATCAAAGACCGGTTAAAGCCCACCGGGCCGGCAGTCGGCCTGATGCCCGACATCACCTTCAAATCCCAGGAGATTCAGCTCGAACCGGGCGATCTTTTGGTCGGCTACACCGATGGGGTTACCGAAGCGCGTTCGCCGCAAGATGAAATTTACACCCGGGACCGTTTACAATCATTGCTGACCCAGCCTCTTAAATCGGCCTCTGAAACACTGGAGCGCATCAAAACCAATTTGTTCGCTTTTATTGATATGGCGCCGCGCAGCGATGATGTCACCATGCTGGCGGTGCAGCGGGCATCGGCCTAAACCTGGAAGTTTCTTTATGGATGGTAAATCCCTACGGGACTGTTTTAAAGCTTCATTCTTGAAACAGGAAAAAAGGAAGGCCATCACGTTCCTGCGCGCTGGCGAAATTGAAAGCGAGATTTCTTATCTGCAACTGCGCCGGGATTCAAACCGGATGGCGCGCACATTTCAGGATCTGGGTGTGGCAAAGACCGACAGGGTAATTCTCTGGATCCAAAAATCGCTGACATTTGTGACCGCCCACCTCGCCCTGCAAAAAATCGGCGCCATTGCCGTGCCCCTGAACCCGGGCTTTAAAAAGTCGGAAATGGATTACCTGCTGCACGATGCCGACCCAAAATTAATTTTATGCGAACCCGACAAAGAGGGTCTGATAACGGAAATCGATTCCAGCTTAACCACTTTGACGGTCGATACCCAAAGGCCCTATCAGGATATTGATTTTTTCCGGTCAGCCCTTGAAGAATACGCCCGGGTTGAAATCGAACCGGATGACCCGGGCCTGATTATCTATACCTCCGGCACCACCGGAAAACCAAAAGGCACCGTTCTTACCCAGAAAAATCTGGTCCATGATGCCAAAAACATCATTCATGTCTGGGAAATCAGCGCCAGCGATGTGCTGTGTCATGCCCTTCCTTTTTTTCATGTGCATGGGTTGTGCTTTGCGCTGCATACATCTTTGCTGGCCGGCGCCCATGTCCTGATGCTGGATCAGTTTTCACCGGAAGGGGTGATCAATGCCCTCGAGAAAAAAGAAAGTGAATACGCCTGTACGGTATTTATGGCGGTCCCTTCGATGTACGGCAAGTTGATGGATTATTTAGGTGATCGCAAACCTGACTTTGCGCATATGCGTCTGTGGACGTCCGGGTCCGCCCCATTACTGCCGAAGGATTTTAACCGCGTATATGAAACGTTCGGCAAAGAACCGGTGGAGCGCGAAGGCATGACAGAAACGGGCATGAATTTTTCAAACCCGCTCAGGGGTAAGCGAAAAGCGGGTTCCATCGGATACCCGTTGCCGGATCTTGAAGTCCGAATCGTCAATCCCGACACCGGCGCGGATGTGGCGCCCGGACAAACCGGTGAAATCTGGCTAAAGGGTCCCGCCGTTACGCCGGGCTACTGGCGCAAACCGGAAGAAACCGCCAAAACCTTCGAACAGGAATGGTTCAAGACCGGCGATCTGGGCAATATAGATAAAGACGGCTATTATTATCTGACCGATCGCATCAAGCACATCATCATATCCGGGGGAGAAAATATCACGCCCAAAGAGGTCGAAGTTGTTATCAACCAGCTGGAAGACGTGGTTGAATCCAGCGTGGTCGGTATTTCCGATGAACGCTGGGGGGAAAAGGTCGTTGCCGCGGTGGTGACGAAAGCCGATTCGAATATTAAACCCGCAGCGATCCACGCACACTGTAAACATAACCTTCACGACTGGAAATGCCCCAAGGAGGTGGTCTTTGTCAGGGAGCTGCCAAGGAATACGATGGGAAAGGTATTAAAAGAAGCGGTAAAAGCGTTATGTGAAAACCGGGCAATAGATTCCACCTAATGTATGTTCGGCATAATTAAACAAAAAAAAGAGGTGAAAAAATGATATTTAGAATCTGGCACGGCTGGACGACTCCAGAAAATGCAGACGTATATGAAAATCTCCTGAAGAAGGAGATTTTTCCTGCAATTGCAGCTAAAAATGTATCCGGCTATCGCGCAATCCAGCTTTTAAGACGACAATTCGGCAACGAGGTGGAGTTTATTACCATTATGCAGTTTGATTCTTTAGAGTCAGTAAAGCAATTCGCTGGTGAGGATTACGAAAAATCGTATGTACCGGAAAAAGCAAGGCAGGTGCTTTCAAGGCATGATAATCGATCACAACACTACGAAATGAAAGAGCATATCATGTATTGAGCCGGGTCAGGCGGTTACAGATGATTTTTATTGAACGAAGCCTCTCAATTTTCTCCATATTTATCCTCTAAAATCGATGCGCCCACGCCCATTTTTTTGTATAATATGCCAAGATAACAAGGAATAATTCAGTTGTATTTTTCAGCTTGACATCAAAAAAAAAGAATGTGACTATTTTGGGGGTGTGGGTCCATTCTTAAATGGAATTTAAGATGGGCTTTTGTTGTTTTTCAACCAATTAAATGGAGGACCGAACCGAGATGGCAAAAAAAGAGCAAAAGAAACCTGCAAAAAAATCGACGACGAAAGGGGCTGCTAAGACTAAAAAAGTAACTGCCAAAGCTAAAAAAGCAAAGGCTCCCGCCCAAAAAACAACAACACCGAAGAAAAAAGCTGCACCGAAGGCAGCAAAAGCAACAAAATCTTTCTCAGTTGGTGAATTTGCCGACCTGACCTATCTAACCGAAAATGGTGTCATGCAATGGTTGCAACAGGGTCTGCTGAAAGGTCAGCAGAATGCCAAGGGCGACTGGCAGGTTGACGCATCGAATCTGGCGGTTCCAAATGTAAAACGGTTGGTCCGGTAAGACCCGGGTGTCAGGTATTGGATCAGATTCGGGTATGGAAATTAAATAGAGATTAAAGCAGCAAGCGAAAAAATAAGGGAGACGGATCAGAAACAAATTCATTGGCCGTCTCCCTTTTCAATTGTTCAACAGCAATTTGTGCTGTCAAACCGGCTGGGTTTCATGAAAACGCTTCATCAACGGAATGACCCCGCCCGAGTCTTTCGGCATATATTGGGCAGCACTGAAAAAGATTTGCTTGTCGGGAACCTGTCTGCCTTTAACCTTGTCGATATATCTTAGGCCCTGAACAATCCCCATTTCAAAGTGGGGTTGAATGCCCCACACCGGTCTGTCCTTTATCTTAAATGCGAGAATGTCGCATGCCTTCGATCTCGCGATAATGGTGGCCTTTTCTTCGGGCACCGTACACACTTCATCATAATGAAAAATAAATGTATGGAGCGTGCGGCCGGATTCACCGAATAATGAATCACTGGAAACGATTCGAATATCCGGCCATCCGATTTCCGGTTTTTCCCTTTTCCTGACCGCATTCATCCCGAATAGCGATCGGGCAATGATCTGGTGTCCGAAGCAACTCCCCAATATCACTTTGCCTTTATTCACAGCGTTCTGAATTAGCGCTAATTCAGCTTGCATCCATTCGGTATCATCCAGAACACTTGCAGCAGACCCCGTAATCAGAATGTGCGAATAGGAATCCAATTCATGCGTCAATTCCCCGATCGAAACGCGAAATGCGTCGCAGGGGAATAATAATAAAGGCTCCCAATATGTTAAGGGACGGTAAGTGTCATTCGGAAGTGAATTGTCCAAAAACAGAATTCGATTCATCGGTTTTCTCTCTCCGGTTCAAGGCATTTTAAAATGAATAAAAAACCGTCGGTAAGTTGCGATATCTTCACAAGCGTTTTATTTTCCGGATTAGCCGGATTTAAACAATTTATCAATACCGCAAATTTCAAATCCTGGTTATCGATTTTTTTTTACGATTTTATGAAATCATTCGGTTGACCCGGCCAACACAGGAATTGACACCGATTAAAAAACAGTGATAGTCAGAAGCAAAAACCCGCTTCAAGGAGGCCGATCATGGCAATTGTGGTAAAAAATGAGACCATCCAAGTTGAACGTTACGAACTGGGTCCCTTTGGAACCAATTCTTATATCATGACCTGTTTAAAAACAGGCGACAGCGTTGTCTTTGATGCACCCGGCGATGCACCAAAAATCCTGAGGCAATTACAGCGCACGAATCCAAAATATATTCTCATGACCCATAATCACATGGATCATACCGGTGCCCTGGCGGAATTGAAATCAGCGCTGAATGTCCCGCTGGCAGCCCATGCCGCAGATGCCGGCAAGTTGCCGGTTCCAGCAGATATGCTGCTGGCCGACGCCGAAACCATAACGTTCGGAAATATCCGTCTTACGGTCATGCACACCCCGGGGCATACCCCGGGCAGCCTGTGTTTCTACACAGAGGGATATCTGATATCCGGTGATACCCTGTTTCCGGACGGACCCGGCAAAACCGGATCGCCGGCCGACTTCAGGCAAATTGTCGAATCTTTGGAAAACAAAATCTTTGTCCTGCCCGACGATACACAGGTGTTTGCGGGTCACGGCAGCCACACCGTTTTGGGAAAAGAAAAGCAGGCATTTGAGGCATTTTCCGCCCGGCCGCATGACCCGGATCTCTGCGGCGATGTCCTTTGGTCCAGGTCATAAAGAGGTGTCAGGTTTCGGGTGTCAGGTGTCAGGCGAAAATGCCGACACCCGAACACTGACACCTGGCACCATTATTTTACCAGACGATCTTTTCGCGGTGGAAGGCTTCGGCCAGATCAAAATCCTCGCCTTCGGCCAGATCGCTGCAGCGTTGTCTTAACCAGTTTTCCAGATCCGAAACCTTCATCGATTTTACCTGGCTTTCATGACAGCGCAGCGCTGCCAGCTTAAGGTCAAATGTAGCGGTAACATCGGAAAGGTAGTTGATATCTTCCGTAGCCCAGAACAGCATTTCCTTGACTTTGTGGGGCGGCAGATCCTCTTCGAGCAAATCCGGGTAAGCCAGATGATCCCGGGCATAAGGAAAAACCGCATCGATGGTGACCTGGCCGGCAATGCGATGATCCCGGTGCCAGATATAGCGGCGGTAGGGATCGGCGGTGACCACCGTTTGCGGCCGGTAGCGCCGGATCATGCGCACAATCTGTTTTCGAAATTCCGGCGTGTCTTCAAGCCCCTGATCCGGATTCCCCAGAAATACCACCTCGCGCACTCCCAGAACTTCAGCCGCAGCCCGCTGCTCGTTCTGCCGGGTTTCGGCCAGCTCATCAGGCTTTATCTGCGGGTCACTGGTTCCCTTGTTTCCGTTGGTACAAACCACATAAACAACCTGTTTTCCTTGACCTGTCCATCGGGCTACCGTTCCGGCAACTCCGAATTCAGCATCATCCGGATGGGGAGTTACCACAAGTATGTCCGCTTGTTCCGTCACGCTCAGCCTCCATGTTGGATTTTACCGGTATTTGCTTTCTTTTATTAACGATCACTTAGATTCCACCACGAAGTCCACCAAGAACACATCGATAGAAACCAAAAGATTTCTTTAATCTTTGCGCACCTTCGGGTACTTCGTGGTTATTTAATAAAAAACCACCGGATTTTATAGCATGTATAAATTTTTGTTACGAAGTTCACAAATAGCAAATTTTTCTCGCGTATCAAATTGCTTTATGGGTATTAAGGATTACATTTAAACCTAAATCGAGCGTTATAAACTTTAAAAATAAAACCAGTTTCACCAATAGCAAGCGAATGGATTTGAAAAATATGGCGGGCGGGTCTTACATCATCCGGAACTATTCCTCCGACGACTTTGACAAATACCTGCGGCTGCACGTTGAATCAGAAAACCTTGAGCCTTCAGGGCGCTTCATATCCGCACAGGGTTTGTCAGACACTCTGGGAAGACCAAACTTTGCACCGGAAACGGATTTATTCGTCGCCGAATTCAGCGGAAAAATGGTTGGCTGCCTCAGCGTTAATCTTGAACCGGGAATCCAGCGCGCATTGCTTGACGGTCTGGTCCATCCACTCCATCGCCGCACAGGAATCGCAACTGAACTTTTCGCCGGCGCCCTGCAGCGAGTCCGTAAATCCGGTATAACGTCAGCCCAGGTCAGTGTTTCAGAAACCAACGCTTCCGCCAGGGGTCTGCTGAACCACCTCAGATTCAGATTCATCCGCCACTTCTTTGAAATGCGGCTGGACATGAACAGCGCCCGGCTGCCGGCAGCCAGACAGGGCGCCGCGAACAGCCGCAGGCTAAAGCAGGGTGAAGAAAATCTTCTAACCGAAATCCAGAACCGCTGCTTTGCCGACGCCTGGGGGTTCAATCCCAACACTGAAGAAGAAATCACCTACCGCCTGAATATGCACGGCCGTTCTCCGGATGATGTTATTTTAACCTACCTCGACGATCTACTGGTTGGATATTGCTGGACGATTATCGACGCTGGAGAAAATGAAAACAGAGAAAAAAGCAACGGCTTGATTCATATGCTGGGAGTCGATCCGCACTATCGCCAGCAGGAAATCGGCCGGGCCATATTGCTCAATGGATTGGAAGACCTTAGGCACAAAGATGTCGATATTGTCAAACTGACGGTGGACAGCGAGAACCCGGCCGCGTGTTCGCTCTATGGATCGGTGGGGTTTGAGGTGTATGCCAAAACGGAGTGGTATGAAAGGCTGGTGACTTAATTGTTATCATGAATTCGATTTCACAGATAAGCGTTACGCGGGATCGCGCCAGATCTCCAATATGGTTAAATCGTCACTGGCACTCGAATTCCCTCGCCAATTGGAAATGAAATCTATTAATCCCTCTCCCCAGGGGGGGCCTTTTGCATCTTTTATAAAGTCGACCAGGCGCTCATTGCCAAACAGCTCTTTATCTTCATTCTCAGCTTCGATCACGCCATCGGTAAAAAAGAAAATCGATTCCCCGGGAGAGAGCAAAATTTCCTTCTTCTCGTAACGGACATCCGGTGTGACACCCAATGATATTCCATTGATCTGCGGCAAATTTCCGATACCACTTTCAGCAATCCACAGAGGCTGTAAATGGCCTGCAAGCGCAAGTTGCATTTTCCCGCTATTGGGCCAATACCTGGCAAATATGATGGTGGCAAAAAATCCTTCTTTGGAGGTCAGATTGTGCAGCCTGTTGTTTACGGTTTCAAGAAGCGTGTCTATCTCATATTGATTTTGTGCTTCACTGCGGATTCTGGTTGACAATGCAGCCATAACCAGAGCAGCAGGAACGCCTTTATCTGAGACATCGGCCACATATGCCAATACGCTGCCGTCCGGCAGGGGAATCACATCGTACAAGTCTCCACTGACATAGGCGGCCGGGACAGCCGCGGCCCGGATGTGACTCCCACCGGCTAACTCCGGAATATCCGGCCAAAATAGCGATTGAACCTTGGTTGCGGTCTCAAGTTGAGCTTGAAGCTGAGCCGACTGCTCAAGGACCGTGTCGTGCAGCGACTTGATCCGCAGCATCGACTTCACCCTGGCGACCAGTGCGGCATGATCGATGGGCTTTGTTAAGTATTCGTCGGCTCCGGCCTCGAGACCCTCAACGACATCTTTTGTATCCGCTTTAGCGGTAACCATGATGATCGGCATAAACGGCAGGGAAGAATCTGCTCTGAGATGCCGGCAGACCTCAATGCCGTCCATTTTGGGCATCATGATATCCAGCAGAATCAGGTCCGGCTGCTGGTCTCTGGCCATCGCCAGCCCGGCTTCGCCATCTGTTGCGGTGATAATCTCATAATTATTGGCGGCAAGGCGCATCTGGAAAATTTCAACGTTGGCGGGATTATCATCCACAATGAGAATCAATGGTGGCGTTCGCAT
>JBFFCW010000146.1:0-8935 GCA_041559695.1 Desulfobacterales bacterium | reverse complement strand
GTGATGCGCCGCAATTCAGCGACGTTGTGAGCAATGGCCTTTAAATCGATTTCGGCCCAAATCAGAGAAGCATCCAAATTTACACCTCGGCATTTCGTTTTAAAATCAGCTGCCCGGCGGACTGATAAAGCTCTTTGGCGTGATATGAGCTGCGGACGAAGGGGCCGCTGGCGACCTCTGAAAAGCCGATTTCGATGGCGATTTGCCGCCATTGCCCAAATTCTTCAGGGGTTACAAAACGCTTTACCGGCAAATGCGCCTTTGACGGTTGCAGATATTGTCCGAGTGTCAGAATACGGCAGCCCGCATCGATTAAATCCTTCAGCGTTGAGCGGATTTCTTCAGAAGTTTCCCCCAGCCCGAGCATCAAGCCCGATTTAACCGGCAGCCCGGGGGCATATTTTTGGGCCCGCGACAACAATTGAAGTGAGCGCTGGTAGCGTGCTTGCGGGCGGACGAGCGTATACAGGCGCGGCACGGTTTCAATGTTATGATTGAGCACATCCGGGCGGGCCTCAAGAACAGCTTGCAGCGCCGCAGCGCTGCCGTAGAAATCGGGTATCAGAACTTCCACCCTTGCGGATGGAATCCGGCGGTGGACGGCCTCGATGGTCTCGGCAAAAAAAGCGGCGCCGCCGTCTGCCAAATCGTCCCGGGTAACGGAGGTGATCACGACATAACTGAGACCCATTTGTCGGGCGGCGGCTACAACCCGGTCCGGCTCGGCCGGGTCAGGCGGTTCAACGGGCCCCTGTGCGACCGAACAAAACCGGCAATTGCGGGTACAGCGGGAGCCCATAATCAAAAATGTGGCCGTTTGCTGCGAAAAACATTCCCATATATTCGGGCATTTGGCCTCCTGGCAGACGGTGTGCAGTCGATCTTTACCGATGCGTTCTTTCACCTTTTCGTATTCCGGGCCGGTCGGCAGTCTCTTTTTGAGCCAGCGGGGCTTTCGATTCATTGGTTGAGTCATTGTCAGATAAAGGTTCAAAGGTTCGGGATTCAGCGTACTGGGTTCATATGAACAGTTCACTGTTAAATGGTTGATTTGTTAAATAGTTTAAAATTGATCGAATCCCATGACCAATTGACCATTCAACTGATTAACCATTTAACTAAACACTGTCGGTTAATGTTAAATTATCCAATATAGGACCAAATTCGTTTAGCTTTTTGGTGACGAATTTTATGCCAAACACTTTTTCAAATTGTGCTTTTAAAACCGTGCGCACCTGTTGCATTGAAAGTTTCTGCGCCGTTTCCTGCTGCATGGTGGTCATACCCACGTCCTTTAACCCGCAGGGTTGTATCCAGGAAAACGGGGTTAAATCGGTTTGGACATTTAATGCCAGGCCGTGAAAGCTGATGCCTCGGCGCACGGCGATTCCAATGCTGCCCATTTTGTGGGGCCCCACCCAGATACCGCGGTTGGCCGGATTGCGCTCAGCAGCAATGCCCCAGTGCGCGGCGGTACGCAGCATCACCTCTTCGAGGCCGCCAACGAAATCGACAACTTTTATTCTGGCAGTTTGCAAATCCACGATCGGATAAACGACCAGCTGGCCCGGCCCGTGAAAGGTAATGTTTCCGCCGCGCTCGACCTGGATGACCTGAACGCCGGATTTCTCAAGGAATTCTTCTGGTACCAGCAGACATTCCCGCCCGCCTCTGCGCCCGAGGGTAAATACAGGGGGGTGTTCCAAGAATAAAACGATATCCTTTTGCAGGCTGCGCTCTGTGCGGGCCGCAATCAGATTGCTCTGAAGTTCCCGGGCCTCCTGATAGTCGATTCGGTCAAAATCAATGCTCAGCCAGGTTTTCTGATTTTGGATCGCGGATTTCGGATTGCGGATTGAAAGTCGATCCTTTCCGTCGTTGAGTGGATTTACGGATTTTATTTTTGTTTTTAAAACGGACATGATTATTGCTTTGCTTTTTGGGCGCCTGCCCGATTTCCCGGTACCCGACACCTGCAACCCGCAACCCCGCGCTATCCGCTCAGGCGCGGCTTTCTGGCAGCTAAGGTTTCATCGAGCCTTCTGCGTCTGGTTTTCTGCGGTGCTGCATGCAGTAATTCAGGGTTTTCCTGAGCTTCGCGGGCGATTGCTTTCATCGATTCAATAAACAGATCAATGGTTTCCTTGGATTCGGTCTCGGTGGGCTCGATCATGAGGGCGCCGGGGACGACCAGGGGAAAATAGATCGTTGGCGGATGAAATCCGTAATCCATCAGCCGCTTGGCCATGTCCAGGGTTTTCACCTTATACGGCTCCTGCAGTTTATCTGAAAAAACGCATTCGTGCATGCAGGGCCGGTCGTAAGGCAGGTGAAAGGTGCCTTTTAGATTATCTTTAACATAGGCGGCATTTAATACCGCCAGCTGGCTGGCCTTTTTGAGGCCATCAGGCCCCATACTGAGAATGTAACTGTAAGCGCGGATCATTACCCCGATATTACCGTAAAAAGCGTGTACTTTCCCCATGGAATCGGGAAAATCTTCGGACAGCTCATATTTCCCCTTTTTTTTAATCACCCGGGGTACCGGTAAAAACGGCTCCAGGTCCTTGCGGACGCACACCGGGCCTGAACCGGGCCCCCCGCCGCCATGCGGGCTTGAAAACGTCTTGTGAAGATTCAGGTGCAATACGTCGACACCCAGTTCTCCCATGTTCACGATACCCATAACGGCATTCATATTGGCGCCGTCGCAGTAAACCAGGCCGCCTCTGGCATGAACGATGTCGGCTACCGCTTTAATGTTTTCCTCAAAAAGGCCCAGCGTATTGGGGTTGGTGACCATGATTCCGGCGGTGTCCTCGTCCATGAGTTCGTCGACCGCCTGCGGTGAAAGGACGCCTCTTTCGTTTGATTTCAGCGCAATTGAGCGGTAGCCGCATAGCGAGGCGCTGGCTGGATTGGTGCCGTGGGCTGTGTCCGGGACCAGAATTTTTGATCGTGGCGTGCCTTTGCTTTTAAGATAGGTGTAAAATAGAAGCATCCCGGTCAATTCGCCATGGGCACCGGCAGCCGGTTGCAGCGTTGTGGCGTCCATGCCCGTTATTTCCGTCAGGTATTGCTCCAGTTCAAACATGAGTTTGAGAACCCCCTGTGAAAAAGGCTCCGGAAGCAGCGGGTGCGCCATGGCAAATCCCGGCAGGGCGGATTGTCGTTCATTGGTCTTGGGATTATATTTCATGGTGCACGAGCCCAACGGATACATCCCGGAATCGACCGAAAAGTTCCATTGGGAAAGCCGAATATAGTGGCGCACAATATCGACTTCGCTCAGGTCCGGAAAATCCGGGCCGCTGCCCTTCAAGTTCTCATCAACCGCATGTTCTTTAACATCGCGGCGCGGCAGTGAAAAAGCGGTTCGACCTTTTTTCCCCTTTTCCCACAGTAACGGCTCGTTAAATATTAATCCGGTGGTGCCTGCGGTTTCTTTCATTTTTTTATCTCCTGGACCAGCGTTTCGATGTCCGCCTTGGTGATTGTCTCCGTTGCACACAACAGATAATGATTTTTAAGCTCCGGGTAAAAGTCGCCCAGCGGTAAGCCGGCAATCATTTTTTTCTTCAACAGGCGTTGATAGGTTTTCGTGAAGGAGGCCGGAAATTCCACGACAACTTCGTTAAAGGTCGCCTGGGAAAACGGCAATTTAAATCCGGCGCCGGTTAAGGCGCTCTTTAAGTACTCGGACTTGTCGTAGTTGAGTTGCGCGAGTTTTTTGAAGCCGGTACCACCAAGAGCTGCCATGTACATGACGGCAGCCAGCGCGCAGAGACTGTGATTGGTGCAGATATTGGAGGTGGCTTTTTCGCGCCGGATATGCTGCTCGCGCGCAGACAAGGTGAGGACGTGGCCTCTTTTGCCGTCCAGATCGACGGTCTCGCCCACCAGTCTTCCCGGCATGTTGCGGACGTATTTCATTTTTGAAGCAAACATCCCCAGCGCCGGGCCGCCGAACGTGCGCGGGATTCCCAGGCTCTGCCCTTCGCCGCAGGCGATATCGGCGCCGCATTCGCCGGGGGTTTTATAGAGGCCGTATGCCAGCGGCTCACTGAAGCATACCACCAACAGGGCGCTTTTATTTTCCAGCGTGTGCCTGATGTCCTCCACATTTTCCATGCAACCGAAGAAGTTCGGCGATTGCACGGCCACTCCACCCAAATCGTCCATATCTTTAAGCGGGCTCAAATCGGTGGTGCCGTCACCCAGATACGGCAGTTCCCGGATCTCGAGATCGGTAGGCTCAAAATAGGTCTCAAGTACCCGCCGGTATAAGGGATGAACGGCGCGGGAAACGGCCACGGCCTTTTTCTTGGAAACTCGAATGGTCATTAGCATGGCTTCAGCCAGCGAAGACGCACCGTCATATTGCGAGGCATTGGCAACTTCCATGCCCAGCAAACGGGAAGTCAGGGTTTGATACTCATAGATGGCCTGCAGGGTGCCCTGACTCACCTCGGGTTGATAAGGGGTATAGGCGGTCGCAAATTCTGAGCGGCCCACTAAAAATGAAACCGCCGAAGGGATATAGTGCTCATAACTGCCGGCCCCCATAAATACCTTATAGTCCGGTGAGACTGCCATGCTGCCGGCCAGCGTATCCATATGGTCGTTTAGTTCCCACTCGGTTAAATGGTCCGGAATATTGAGCGCTTCATGGCGGCGGCAATCATCAGGGATATGAGCAAAAAGCCCCTCGAGGCTATCAATCCGGACCGCCTTCAGCATGGCCGCAATATCTTCCGGAGTATGCGGTAAGTAGCGCATGATGGTCACCGTTATCCTTTCAAGGTTCCAAGATAAGCATCATTGTCCATAAGGTCATCCAGTTCTGAGGGGTTTTCGGCTTTGATTTCGACCATCCACCCGTCGCCGTATGGCGTATTGTTTACCTTTTCGGGTGCGTCTTCCAGGGACGCGTTGATGGCAACAACTTCACCGGCGACCGGCATGTAGAGTTCGGAGACCGCTTTGACCGATTCCACGGTGCCGAATTCTTCACCTTTGCCCAGGGTGTCGCCAACCTCCGGCAATTCCACAAAAACAATGTCGCCCAGCTGATCCTGAGCATAATCCGAGATACCGATTTTGACCCTTTCACCTTCGGATCGGGCCCATTCATGGGATTCGGCATAGCGGACATCATCGGGAAAATTTAATTCATTGAGTTCTTTCATACGGCCCCTCCTCGATTTTTTTTACCACGAAAGCACGAAAGTACAGAAACACGAAAAAGTGTAAACTATATTATTTCGTGTTTTCGTGATGAAACGTTTTTTAGTTTGCTTCAAAAATAGAAACTTTTTTCGTAAACGCCTATTCCAAGACATAGGGTACTTTCAAATTATAGCTTTTGTAAACCACAAAAGTTTCCACGGATTGAACATCGGTAATCCTGGAAACTTCCTCGGTATAAAATTCCAGCAACCCGAACCCCGACTTCAAAAGAACCACTATAATCAGATCGAAACGGCCGGTTACCACGCTGACCGAAACCACGCCTCTAAGATTGCTAAATTCTTTACCTTTGTTGACCAGATCCATGCTCTGGAGTTTGACCCCCACGATCACCACGCGGTGCCCATCCATGGACTCCGGATCGACCACACCATTGATGTCCAAGATGCCTTCTTCGATTAATTTTTGAACGCGTGTTCGAACCGTGTTTTCAGATACGGCAAGATCGCGGGCAATTTTCTGGTATGATTTGCGGCCGTTGCGCAGATGCTTGATAATGGCAAGGTTGGTTTTATCGATGTTCATGTTTCCCGCATCATTCATCATTTAAAGATAATACCAAAACATAAAAAATTTAAAAAAAATTGCTGATTCTGTCAATTAATTTTTGATTTTTTTACGATATCTTCATAATTGCTGCAAGATTTTCTATTATCAAACGATGGTGGTTTGAATGCGCGCAATTTTTGAATTTTCCAGGTGACCGCAGCGGACACGGTGCTATTATTCGAAAGGCGCAAACAATTTTCAGATGTGCGATAGTGACCCGCCCGGGTCGTAAGCAGGCCGAATCCTTCAAAGGAATAAAGTTGAAAAAAAAATCACCGCGTGTTATGCACCCAATCATTTTTAAGAGTATTTCGGCGCACACCCCAGCAACCCTTAAACCAATTACCAACTGAAGTGAAAAGGAGGTTTACGATGAAAAAGGGATTATTTTTAACAGCTATTATTTTTAGCATTGCGGTGGTTATGGCTTTTTATGCCTGCGGCCCCAAAGGACCGGAAACCATCAAGATCGGTATCAATGCCCCCATTACCGGTGACATCCCCAAGGTAGGTGAGGGCAGTAAGTTCGCGGCCGAGATGTGGCTTGAAGACATCAACGCCGCCGGGGGGCTTCAGGTCGGCGATAAAAAATATAAGGTAGAGCTGATTGTCGAAGACAATGAATCCAAGGCGGAGTCGGCGGTGAAGGTCGCCACCAAGCTGATCACCGATGATGAAGTGTTGGCAATTGTGGGCCCGCAGTCATCCAAACAGGCCATACCTGCCGGCGGCAAGGCGAATGAGATGAGTACACCGATGATCAGCCCCTGGTCGACCAATCCCGATACGACCAAAGATCGGCCTTTTGTATTCCGCGGCTGTTTTCTCGACCCGTTCCAGGGACCGGTCGCAGCGAATTTCATTCGAGACGAATTTGGTTTTAAAAAGGCGGCGGTGCTTTATGATGTCGCCAGCGACTACCCCAAAGGGCTGGCCGAGTTTTTCAAAGAGGCCTTTGAGAAAAATAACGGCCCTGGTTCGGTAGTGGCATTTGAAAGCTTTACCACCAAGGATACTGACTTTAGTTCGCAGCTGACCCAGATCATCAATTCGGGCGCTGAAGTGCTGTTTACGCCCCAGTATTATAATGAAGTTGCGCTCATTGTGCAGCAGGCCCATCAGTTAGGCTGGGACAAACCGATTGTCGGCAGTGACAGCTGGGGCTCAGCTGAAACGGTGAAGCTTTGCGGCCAAGACTGCTACGGGCTGTTTTTCAGCACCCATTACGCATCAGCCGCTGCCACCGGAGCCACCAAAGAATTTATTGATCGCTATAATGCCAAACACGGGTATGTGCCCGATGATGTCGGCGCTTTGACCTGGGACAGCATTCATCTTCTGCAGCAGGCGATTCAAAATACCGGCGGTTTGACCGGCGATATCAAAAAGGACCGTGTTGCAGTTCGCGATCAACTGGCCAAAATCAAAAATTTTGACGGTATTACCGGCCAGATGACCTTCACCGAAGAGGGCGATCCGATTAAATGTGCCGTGGTTGTCCGCATCAGCGACGCCGGTGAATTTGAATTTTACAAGTCAGTTTGTCCGTAAGATAGGCTTAAACCGTTCAGGGGTTCAGCGGTTCAAAGGTTCAGGGTTAAAAAGGACCAGCGGTTTGGGGTTCATGTAAGCTGAACGCTTCCGCAAGGTATTTAACCCAAAACGGTGAACCCGGGAACGCTTGGTAATGAGCTGCGAAAAAGACGGGCCAGGGCTTTGTGCCCTGAGCCCGCCTTTTCAGAAGAATAAGGAGCATTTGATGATATTTCTTCAAAATCTGATCAACGCATTGCAGTGGGGCAGCTTTTACGCACTTATCGCCCTGGGGTACTCGATGGTCTACAGCATTTTGATGCTGTTTAACTTCGCCCACGGCGATATTTTTATGGTGGGGGCCTATATCGGATTTGGCGTGGCTTCGGCTTTGATTGCACTCACCGCCATGGGCGCTTTTGCGCTGCCGAGCTGGTTGATCCTGGTTTTAACCATCATTTTCTCCATGTTTTTAACCTCCTTCGTGGGCATGATCGTTGAACGGATCGGCTACCGCCCTTTGCGGGATGCACCGCGGGCGTCGGCGGCCATTACCGGATTGATGATCGGCATTATTCTGGAGACCGGAAACCTGGCGCTGATGGGGGCCCAGCGCGTCAGTTTTCCGTCCATTATTCAGACCACCACTTACAACCTGGGGGGCGTGTATGTAACCAATAAAAAAATCATGATTGTGGTGGTGTCTTTGCTGCTGGCAACGGCGCTGCATCAGTTCATCCGCCACACCCGCTACGGGATGGCGATGCGGGCCATGGCATTTGATTACGTGGTGGTGCCGTTGATGGGAGTGCCGTTAAATACCATGGCAGCCATGACGTTTGCGCTGGGGTCGGCCCTGGCGGCTGCCGCCGGGATTCTCTTTGGGGTTGCCTATCCGGTGCTGGATCCCTACATGGGAATTTTGATCGGCTGGAAAGCATTCGTGGCAGCGATATTAGGGGGCCGGGGATCGATCGTCGGTGCCACGCTGGCCGGCTTTTTGCTCGGGTTTATTGAAATTTTTGTGGCCATGATCTTTCCCTCGACGCTGCGCGATTTAATCGCCTATTCGATTGTTTTGCTTATTCTGGTTTTCAGGCCCCATGGGTTTTTTGGGGAAGCTTACAGTGCGCGCCTGAGACTGTAAGAGATTGGCGCGGACTGCCGGTATCTTTTCAACGGCCAAGATTCGTAAGGAACGAGGATTTGAAATGGAAAGTACAAGCGAAAAACTGTCATCCGCCTCGATGCTGTCAAGGATCAATATTCGAGCCTGGGTATCACGGGTTCCGCTGTTGGGCTGGCTTATCGGGGCGCTGATTGCGGTGGGCCTGGAAATGGCGATCGGCACGCCTTTGGCGCGCGTTCTGGGATTGTCCAAGGCGCCGGCCCTGTTTGGCTTTGCCATTATGCTCAAAAAGCCCTTGCTGATTCCCGGTGCGGTTCTATATCTTTCGCTGATCTATTTATTGCCCATCGGCCTGATTGCGCGTTTTGGCTCAGCGGCATTAAACAAGCTGGCAGCAAAGCTGGCAGACGTTTCCACTGTTTTTTCGATACTCCTTCATCTAGCACTGCTCTATCTGACTTTGCATCTGTGGTC
>JBFFCW010000145.1:0-8965 GCA_041559695.1 Desulfobacterales bacterium | reverse complement strand
ATTATAAATTATGCTGAACTCATCGTTGCCGGTGAGGAAATCGAAAGAGAAGATCTGATTGAAAAGCTGGTTTCCGGAGGTTATGTGCATGCGTCGATCGTTGAAGAGCCGGGAGATTTTTGCGTTCGAGGGGGGATCGTCGATATTTACTGCCCGTTGTACAGAGATCCACTCCGAATCGAGTTTTTTGGAGATATGGCGGAGTCTATCAGACGCTTCTCAGCTGCCAGCCAGCGAACCCTTCAATCACTTGACGAAGCCGTTGTGCTTCCGGCCCGTGAGATGGTTTTAAACAAGGCACTGCTGCCCCAGTTTATCAGCCGGATAAGATCCCGCGCATCGGCGCTTGAAATCCCGCTGAGTGAGACCAGAAAAATTGTTGAACCCATCAAACTGGGACAGGGGTTTCCGGGAATTGAAAGTCTGATATCGCTGATTTATCCGGAGCTGGACCATTTTTTTAGTTACCTGCCAGACGATTCACTTGTCGTATCCGTCGGGGATGAAGACCTGGAACGAGCGGCTAAAGATTCGGAAAATCGGATTGCCGAGAATTATGAAGCAGCCTGCCAGGCCAAAAAAATGTGCGTGGAACCTTCGAGCCTGTATTTAAGATGGTCTCAAATCAAAGAGCATATGGCCCGAAATAAGCCGCTGGTTTTTAAAATGCTGGAGGTCCGGGGAAGCGGTGAGCAGAATCGTGCGGATCGCCTGCAATTTAGGGCCGCGATCGACGACACGGCGGATGTCAGCGTGCGCCTTAAAAATTATCAAGCAAAGGAAAATCTTCTCAGGCCGCTGGCCGATTGGATCGATGAGCAAAGAAATAAGGGGTTGACGCCCGTAATGGTGTGCCGGACCAGGACTCAGGCTGAAAGATTAAAATCCCTGCTGACCCCATATGGTTTCCGTTTCAAGTTCGCAGAGACTTTTGCAAACGTGGAAATCGAACCCGCCACGTTATACCTGTGTCTTGGGCAACTCTCAACGGGTTTTGTGTGGGCAGGGGAATCTTTAGCCATTATTACAGAAGCGGAAATTTTCGGGTTGAGCCCTCGCCGCAGAAAACCGATGCGTCCCTCGCGCCCCTCTGAATTGATGGATTTGCAGGACTTAAAAAAGGATGATCTGATCGTACACATTGAACATGGTATCGGGCGCTATGAAGGTCTGGTAAAATTGAAAGTTGACGGAATTGCCAATGACTTTCTGCTGCTCGTTTATAAAGGCGGCGACAAGCTCTATCTTCCGGTTGACCGCATGAGTGCGGTTCAGAAATATATGGGAGTGGAAGGCATTGAACCGGTCATCGATAAAATGGGCGGTAATTCCTGGAAGCGCATAACGGCTCGGGTTAAACGCTCTGCAGAGAAGATTGCCGGTGAGCTGCTCAAACTTTACGCCAGACGAAAGTATGAGAAAGGATTTGTTTTCAGCTCGGTTGACAGTTATTTCCGTGATTTTGAAGGTGGATTTGAGTATGAAGAGACCACGGATCAGGTCAAGGCCATTGAAGACGTACTCGCTGATATGTATCAGCCGACCCCCATGGACCGACTGATATGCGGGGATGTCGGATACGGTAAAACCGAAGTGGCCCTGCGAGGATCTTTTCTGGCGGTAAATAACGGTAAACAGGTCGCGATGCTGGTTCCCACAACCATACTGGCCGAACAGCATTATGCTACTTTTTTAAAACGCTATGAACGTTATCCGATTAATATTGCCTGTCTGAGCCGATTTCGCCCGATACGGGAACAACGGAAGATCATAGAGAATATAAAAGCGGGCAAGCTCGATATCGTTATCGGAACGCACCGGTTGCTGCAAAAAGATATCGCTTTTAAAGATCTGGGGTTGCTCGTTGTGGATGAAGAGCAACGCTTTGGCGTCAGCCATAAAGAGAAGCTTAAGAAGCTAAAGCAGAATGTGGATGTGCTGGCGCTGACCGCCACACCGATTCCGCGAACCCTGCATATGTCATTGGTGGGTATTCGAGATATCAGTATCATATCTACACCGCCTGAATTTCGCCAATCGATTATCACCTATGTCTCTGAATTTAATCCGGAATTGATCGCCGATGGCATTCGCAAAGAGTTGCAGCGAAACGGCCAAATCTTTTTTGTCCACAATAATATTCAAACTATCAGCAAAATTGCCCGAAAATTGCAGCAACTGGTGCCGGAAGTCCGGTTGGATATCGCCCATGGCCGCATGAGTGAGAATGATCTCGAGCAAGTCATGTATCGTTTTTTGAACAAGGAATTTGATATGCTCGTTTGTACCACCATCATTGAATCCGGGCTGGACATCCCTTCGGCCAATACCATCATTGTTAATCGGGCCGATCGTTTTGGACTGGCTCAAATTTATCAACTGCGGGGGCGGGTGGGAAGGTCAGATGAACAGGCCTATGCCTATTTGATTATCCCCCCTGAAAGCGTGCTGACCAAGGATGCCCAGAAGCGGCTGAAAGTTCTCATGGAACACAGTGATTTGGGTTCCGGTTTTCAGATTGCCATGAATGATTTAAAGATTCGTGGCGGCGGAACTATTCTCGGTGCTTCTCAATCCGGCCATATTGCGGCTGTCGGCTACGATATGTTTTTAAAGCTGATGGAAAATGCCGTTGCCGAAATAAAAGGCGAAACACCACTGGAACCGCTGGATCCTGAAATCAATTTTCGGATGTCCGCTTTTTTATCAGAATCCTATATTCCCGATATTGACCAGCGAATGGCCGCTTATCGACGACTGGCCAGAATGACCGAACTCAAAGAGATTGGTGATTTTAAAAGCGAACTGATCGATCGTTATGGAAAACCACCCGAAGAAGCCAACAATCTTCTTTTTAAAATTATGTTGAAAATCTTATCCCAAAAAGCGGGCATTGCCAGATTAGATCTGTTAGGGCGTAAAATGCATCTGCAATTTTCCCAGGCTCACCTGAAAAACACTCAAGCACTGGTGGATATGATTCAAGCGGCGCCTGGCCGGTACGAATTGACACCGGGGAGCATCTTGAAAGTGAAATTGGCGAACGAACAAAGCGGCGGCCATCGGGGGCAGGCCAAAAACATATTGAAAGATATTATAGGGCGTGTTAATTCTTAAAGGTTATAAAACTTACCTCAATCCGCCTGCGGCGGACTCAGTGCCCATGGTTCGCCGCAGGCGGATTGTGGCTAGGGTCAAAATGCTCACATGATTTGGGTTGAGCGCTTTGTTCCGTTGGCCCGTTATCGCCTTGTCCTGTTTGCCCGGAAAAAATAAAATCAGATGTTTTTCCGATTTCAACCGGCTCAACGGGCTAAACGGAACAACGCGCCAACCGAAAACCCTGATTGGGTGATCTAGTATTTTTGAAATAGGTTCGGGTTTCAAGTACCAAAAAAGGCGTATAGATGAGTCGTCCATGACAAAACCTTTTCCGTTAACAAGTTGGTTGTTTGCAGCGTTTTCCATGTTGCTCTTTGTTTTCTGGGGCGGCTGTATGAATTCAGGATCAAATTCGGATAACGAACCGTTAATTCGCGTTCAAGACCGAATTCTTACGGTTCTGGACTTCAATAAAGCATTTGAAATTGCCAAAACGGCCTATCCCCATAACTCTGAGGATGAACCTGAAGAGTTCAGAAATGCGCGGCTTCGGCTTTTAAACCAGCTGGTAGTGGAAATGATTATTCTTGAAAGAGCGGAGGAACTGGGTCTTTCCATTTCCAGTGATGAAATCCAAAAAGCCGTCAGCGAAATTAAAAACGATTATCCGGAAGACACCTTTGAAAAAGCACTGCTGGAATTCGCTGTTTCTTATGAATCATGGGAAGCGCGATTAAAAAATAGATTGCTCATGCAAAAGGTGGTCGACAATGAACTTAAGAATCAAATTGCCATCACACCGCAGGATATTGCCAGCTATTATGAAAGAAATCCTCAGGCCACGGATACGGATGCTGATTCAATAAATCAGACCAAAGACATCAATGAAAATATCATTAAACACCTGCGCCAGGAGAAAGCGGAGCAGGCTTATAAAATCTGGATAAAAGAGCTTAAGCGAAAATATAGCATTGAAATCAACAGTACCCACTGGGAAAAACTCAGCGGTTCTAAATACCGGAAAGACCAGGAGCTGGAAAACGAGGATTCAAGTCAAGATTCAGGGTGATTATAAATTTGCTCAATCATGGAAAGTTTATCGAATAAAATCAAAAAATTTTTACCCTTAATCTTTTGGGGGGTGTTGACTTTCAGCGGGGCCGTTTTCTCGATTAATGCTCAAGCAGAGGAGCCCATTATTGTCGATCGAGTTGTTGCGGTGGTCAATGATGAAATCATTACGCTGTATGATTTAAATGAAACCCTGAAACCCTATGAAGAAAACATCCAGGCCCTGGGTTACTCCCCAGAAAAAGCACGTGAAACTCTTTTTAAATTAAGGTCGGACCTGCTGAACAAGCTAATTGACGAAAAACTTGCCGATCAGCAAATCAAAAAAAATAATCTCAGGGCCAGTGCGCAAGAAATTGATCAGACAATTGAACGCATCAAAGAAAGCCGATCCTATACCGATGAGGATTTGAGAGCGGGGTTGGCCGAGCAGGGCTTGACCATTGAAGAGTACCGGGAGAATCTAAAAAAGCAGCTGTTGAGGGGCAAGCTGGTAAATCGTGAAGTCAAGTCCAAGATCGTGATCACCAGTGCGGAAATCGAAAAATACTATAACGAGCACATTGAAAAGTATGCCGGTGAAACAAAATATCACCTCTGGAATATTTTTATCCGGATTTCCCAGATGAAAGATGAATCCTCAAAGCAAATTGCATTTGGAAAAATGGAGACCGTTTTAAGTCAATTGAAGCAAGGTCAATCATTTGAATCCCTTGCGGCCGAAGCGCCTGACTCCCCGCAAAGCCCGCAAGGAACGGATCTGGGCTTATACCACCTGGATGAACTTTCGCCCCACTTGCGGAATGTGGTTAAAGACATGAAAGCAGGGGAATATAGTTCTATTATCGAAACCGATAGCGGGTATCTAATCATCTATGTTCAAAAAGTACTCGTGGCAGGTTCAAAAACCCTCTCTGATGTTGAAACCGAAATTGAGGATGTTTTATATAACGAAGCAATTGATAAGCGTTACAATACCTGGTTGAGTGAGCTTCGCGAACGCTCGCATATCAAGATTATCAAATAATCCTTTGGATTTTTATCGTAAGATAAACGCAATTAATATAGGGCAAATAATCCAAGTTGCAGGCAGGTTGCTGTTACGCGTTGCAAGTTGCGCGTTGGCTGTTGCCAAGTGAGACGTTTGCGGACTTTCAGATGATAACATGAAAGCCGCAACCCGCAACCTGAAACGCGAAACACGGAAACGAAATATTATGAAAACCGAAAAAGAATCCTTTTCGTTCGGCCGCTATCTTCAATCCATGCGGCTTGAGAAGAAAATAACTCTGGAAAACGTTTCGGAAGAAACGCGTATTGCCGTCAGCAATATACAGCTGATCGAAAAAGAGGATCTTGAAGCGCTTCCTGATGAAGTATTTGTAAAAGGTTTTCTGCGTTCCTATGCCCGTGCCATCGGGGCCGATGGTGACGAGGCGGTTAAACTTTATGAGGCCCGGCTCAATATGATAAGCCGGCTGGCAGATGCCGGGAGTTTTTCTCCCAGATCTTCTCTCATTGCGTGGCGCAATCTGATGCTGTCGATCATCGTCATTTTAGCCGTAATTGTTGTGTCGCTTTATGGCGTTTCATATTTTCAAGGCCGGATGCCGGAGCCGGACATCGTTGAAGCGCAAGCCGGCAGCGAGCATTTGAAAGCTGCGCCTTCCCGGCAAGGAACCGATTCAAGTGTAAAAAAGGGCGCCACACCGGAACCAATTGAAAAATTAGTACTGCATATAACCGCAGTTGACGACACCTGGATTAAGGTCATCGTCGACAACAAGGATTCCCAGGAATACAATTTAATGTCCGGTGAGAAACTGGAAATGGAGGCCTCTGCGCGGTTTAATTTGCTGATTGGCAATGCCGGCGGGCTGGAATTGAAATTCAATGGAAAGCCCATAAAAATTTCCGGCAAAGCAGGCGAAGTTGTCAATATTCAGCTTCCCTGAACCCATCTCAATAATGCGTCTGAGTGCCCATGGCTGTGTTGCGGCTCGGCTCAAAATGCTCACATACTAACGTGTATGCTGCGCTTTTTCGCCGAACCGCGCCTTGCCATGAACCCTGATCCACATTTTCGAGACGGGTTCAATAAAAATTATTTTCTAGAATCTTATTAAAGAAGATGCAGACAGATCGCACTAAAATACTGGTGGAAAGTATTAAACGGCTGTTGCGGCGCGGGGCGACAACACACCTGAGCAATATCGTAAACAAAACCCATGCGGCCGATCTTTCCGTTGTTTTTCGATCGTTATCGATTTCGCAACAGCGTAAGCTATTCGGCATGATAACGGATGTCGAGCAAAAAGGGATTTTGTTCAGCGAGGTGGATGAGGACACCTTTTTGGACCTTACCGAAGGGATGCAGCTTGAAGATATCGTCGAAGTTTTTGAGCAAATGCCCAACGACGATGTGGCCGATTTATTAGGTCGTCTGCCTGAAGAAAAAGCCGATACCATCCTGGAAAAAATGAAACGGGCGGAATCGGAAGAAGTTGAAGATCTGCTGCGCTATGAGGATGACACTGCCGGCGGGATCATGGTACCGGATTTTATTGCGCTGGCCGAAGATACCACCGCCCGGCAGGCCATCGAATCTTTGCAAAAAGAATACTCTGATGTTGAGATGCCCTTTTATCTTTACGTCGTCGATGATTACGGCAAGCTGGTTGGCGTCAGTTCTCTGCGACAGCTGGTACTCGTACCGCCCGAAACACCGCTGAAATCGTTTATGGCAACCGACGTGTTTTCTGTTCAGACCGACATGGATCAGGAGGAAGTGGCTAAAATCGTTGCCCGTTATGATATTCTGGCGGTGCCGGTAGTAGACAATACCAACCGGCTGGTCGGTATTGTTACCGTGGATGACGTCATCGATATTTTCAGGCGCGAGGCCACCGAGGACATATTGAAGATGGCCGGTGCGGGTGAAGAATTTGTTGAAACTAAATCCGTCCTGAAAAGCACGAGAATACGTTTGCCCTGGCTTTTTGCCAGCTGCGTCGGTGGAATCATCGCTTTTTTTATCATCGGCAAATTCGAAGGCTCCCTGAATAAAATCGCTACGCTGGCTGCTTTCATCCCCGTGATAATGGGTATGGGCGGTAACATCGGCACGCAGTCCTCTACCATTGTGGTTCGTGGCCTTGCAACCGGCCGCATCGTTATCAGGGATTTATGGTCCGTCGTCTTCAAAGAGCTGTCAATCGGGGTAATTTTGGGCATTGTTTACGGTTTGTTAATTGGCACTGTCGCGCAAGTACGTTACAGCACGGAAGCGCTGGCGCTGGCGGTTTGCTTAGCAGTTATCAGTTCAATGTCTATCGCCGCACTGGTCGGCTCGCTGGTTCCAATGGGTTTTGCGCGTATCAATATAGATCCTGCTGTGGCAACAGGACCATTTGTAACGACCGCTATCGATATTATCAGTGTAACGTTTTATTTTTTTATAGCCACCACTCTCCTTGGTCTATGATTCCATGTCGGTATTTTCCACGCCTGCCATTTTGCTCCGCAGACTTGATTATGGGGATTTTGATCTCATCCTAACATTTTTGTCACTGGAACGGGGTAAAATTTCCCTAATTGCAAAATCGGCTAAAAAAAGTAAGAAACGATTTGCAGGTATTCTGGAGCTTTTCTCACTCATGGAAGCCGTTGCCAGCCCGGGTAAAGGCCGTGGCCTGCCTGTCCTGCAGGAAGCAACGTTAATATCACCTTTTAGTACCATTCGGAATGACATCAGAAAAACCGCCTATGCCAGCTACTGGTGTGAATTGCTAAATAACTGGGTAGAAGAAAATCAAAAGCAGACCGCACTATATTATCTTTTAAAACATGCACTGAGTCAGCTTGACGGCGGGACATCTGCGGCAGCGGAAATAAGCATTTTTTTTCAGATGAGGCTGCTGAACCTTTCCGGACACGGCCCCAGTTTGAGGCAATGCGGGCGTTGCCGGAAAAATCTGGAAACAATCCAGTCCAATCAGGTTGTCTTTGATATTGCCAAGGGAGCCATCTTATGCGATGAGTGTACCTCGGGCGCGGGTGGTCGCATCCGGCTTTCTAAAGGAACGATTAAACAATTGCTCTGGGTCGAAAGCGGGGACCTGAAGAAAGCCCGCCGGGTCCGATTCGGGGCGCCGGCGATAAAGGAAAGCCTGGAATTTCTCGAGGCATTCGTACCGTATATTATGGGAATGCAGCCGCAGAGTCTCAAGTTTTTGAGGCAGATTCGAAAATAAACAAAATGTTAAATTGGTTTGATTGGTTCGATTTGTTGAATTGGTTCATATGCTTACGCCAAGGCAGTTGTTTAATGACGTTAAAGGCTGAACTCGCTTAGCGAATATACCAGGAAGCAACCAATCTAACCAATCGAACCAATAAAACTAATCAAACGGTTTTTTATGACAAATAAATTCCAACGCATTCTTGAAAAAAAACCGATTGAAGCATCGGCGCCCTGCAGAATCGATATGGGGGGCACGCTGGACATTCGCACGTTTTATTACACGCTGCGCCATCTATCCCCCTGCACGTTTAATATCGCTGTGGGGCTCAGAACCCGGATTCGTCTTTTGCCCCATCACCATAAGTGCATAAAAATTTCTTCCAGAGGATTTAAAAGTGTCGAATTTCCCATTGACCGGGCCCCCTTTCTACATCCGCTGGGTTTGATGCTTGCGGTTGCGGTATATTTTAATGCGGAAAATGTTCATATCCAAATTGAATCCCAATCACCACCGCGCAGCGCTCTGGGCGGATCATCGGCAGCTGCCGT
>JBFFCW010000144.1:0-9041 GCA_041559695.1 Desulfobacterales bacterium | reverse complement strand
TACCGGCTGCGAGCTTTACGGCCGTGGCTCGGGCAAAGACTGGTGCAGCCTGTTTGAGAAAGGTGAGGTGCGAGCCAAAAAGTGCTTGATTACCAAAAAGAGTCTGAGGGCGGCGCACGTTCTCAAGAACGCATCCGTGCTCTATGATGCTGATGGTGAGATGATCGGGTCGGTTGAAACCCTCACCGATATATCCGAACTGATTCAGCAGCAACAGGAAATTGAATCCTTACGAAAATCCTGCCGCCTGGATGAGGGCTTTCACGGGATGCTGGGAGAGTCGCCTGCCATGCAGCAGCTGTTTGAACTGATCGAAAATGTGTCCCAAACCGAGGCGCCGGTGTTAATTTACGGCCAGAGCGGTACCGGCAAAGAACTGGTGGCGCGTGCCATTCACGAAACCAGCCTGCGCTCCAATAAACCCTTTATCAAAGTCAACTGTGCTGCTTTAAATGAAAATCTGCTGGAAAGTGAACTTTTCGGACACGAAAAAGGGGCTTATACCGGGGCGGATAGAACGCGCATCGGTCGCTTTGAGGCGGCCCACAGTGGAACCATCTTTCTGGATGAAATCGGTGATATTCCCCTGTCTACCCAGGTAAAACTTTTGCGGGTGCTGGAGGAAAAAGAAATCGAACGCGTTGGCGACCATCGGCCGATTTCGGTTGATGTGCGCGTCATTTCAGCCACCAATAAAAATCTTGACGACCTGGTCGCCCGGGAATTGTTCCGCGAAGATCTGCTGTTTCGTATTAATGTATTTCCGCTGAATTGCCCGTCACTGGCGCAACGCCTTGAAGACATTCCCCTTATCGTTCAGGATTTCATCGATCAAAACGGGGACCGGGGCGGCAAAGCTATCCTGGGCCTTACCGCAAATGCGATGGAGACAATTTTCGCCTATGATTGGCCCGGCAACGTCCGCGAACTGCGCAACGCCATGGAGTATGCTTTTGTGCTGTGTCCCGGCGGGTGGATCGGCAATGCGCATCTGCCGCCCAAGGTGAAGGGGTTTGCTCAAAAGGCTTCTTCAGGCCCCAGAGCCCGGCCCGGCTCATGGGAAAATGAAAGAGATCATCTGATAAATGTTTTGCGCCAGGTGAACGGTAATCAATCCGAAGCTGCCAGATTGATGGGCGTCAGTCGGGTAACCATATGGAAACGCATAAAGAAATACGGAATCAATCTAAATTCCGATTTAGCAGAATAACCCGGGGCGGGCATCAGTTTTTAAATTCCAGAAATAGGTTCGCATCTTCGCCGTCAATTTCCGGCCGGTTCTTCATCCAGTTTAAAATCCGGCAGCCGTCCGTTTCGCCATTAGGGGCTGAGCAACTGATATAGGGCATAACCGGGTCACCGGCAACTGATTTATAGTAAAGCATCTTGGCGCGCTCACTGGGAAATTCTTCCAGTTCCACAAGATGTGCAAAATAAATCGAACAGTCGCCTTCAAATAAATCACTGTTTTCTCTGGAATCGGTGATGCGCGCTTTAAAGTATTCAACAGCCTCCTGGCTGTTTTGGGCCTGAACAATCAAATTAAATTCCCCGTGCCTTCTCTCAGACTCTTCCGTACGCTGTTGATTGGTCATATGCAGAAATTTACCGATATAGAGCATCATCTATCCTTTCTTTTATTGTACCGATTATACCAAGCCGCTGATTCAACCAGCGGCCTTTTCCATCTGACCAGAAACCATCTTAAACGCTCCGTTCCATTTTGTCCAGCGCTTTGCAAAACCGTAATTTTAATCTTCGGCGAGCCTTGTTTTTCTCTTTGCCAGCCAGTCTTTAACCGCATAGCCGGTACCGAATGCCCATGGCCGCAATTTTTCAGGAGGCACCATTTTAAATTCAGCCAGTTCCTCTCCCAGCACAATCTCGCCCCGCACCTGAATGTGATAGGCTAAGATTAGCTGGTTCATTTCAAAAAACGAATAACAGCCGATAAAATCATCAATTTGTCCATTAAGGCCCAGTTCTTCTCTAACTTCTCTTAAAATGCCGGATTCAGGCGTCTCGTTCTTCTCGAGAAACCCGCTAACCAGGCCGTATATCTTCTGCGGCCATTCTTTGTTACGAACCAGAACCACAATGCCTTCCCGTTCCACCAAAGCCGCCACAACAGGCGTCGGATTGTCCCAAAATACATAATCACAGCTCTCGGATGAACAGCCCAACCGGGCCCGGCCATCTATTTCAGCCGGCTTCAAATCCCGGCCGCATTTTGGGCAATATTTCATTGTCTTAGCCATTTTTTATTCTTTTTACCGCAGAGACGCACAGAACGCAGAGGCAAAGATCTTTTAATAAAAAATATTCTCTGCGACCTCTGCGCCTCTGCGGTGAATTTATAAATTCGAATCAATCCAGGATGATGGTTTGGCCGTGTTGCAGCACCAAAAAATCGTCCGGCGGTATCTGATTTTCCCGCAAAGCGGCAGCCAGTTTTTTAGGGGGTTCATCCAACGGTTCATCGGTTAATATAAAGGTGCCCCAGTGGATTGCCATTGATTTTTTGGATTCAATATCCTTGTGGATTTGAACCGATTCTGCGGGATTCACATGATGCCTGGCCATAAACCAGCGCGGTTCGTATGCACCAATCGGTATGGCCGCCAGATCAAAGGGCCCCAGTTTTTGGCCGATTTCTTTGAAATGCGGCGTGTATCCGGTATCGCCGACGAAAATGAACCGAAAGGCATTGGCCGTGATCACCCAGCCGGCCCAGAGGGTTTTATTTCTGGAAAACAGGCTGCGTTTGCTCCAGTGCTGGACCGGTACCGCAATAATTTCAAGATTTTCGTCCTGCTGACGGTCCCACCAATCCATAGCAAACACGTTCTCGACACCCCGGATCGCAAACCAGTTCTTCAGCCCTAATGGCACATAAAAACGCGTTTTTTCTCCGCCGGGTCTCTGGCGCAATTTTTTTATGGATTGTTCATCCAGCGCATCAAAATGGTCGTGTGAAATAACAACGATGTCAATGGGCGGCAGATCATCAAGCGCCAGTCCCAGGGGCGCAACCCGTTCGGGACCGGCCCACTGGACCGGTGAAGTGCGTTTGGAAAAATGAGGGTCCGTCAAGATATTGTAACCCGCCATCTGCAGCAATACGGTGGCATGCCCGATCCAGGTCACGGTGTTCCTGTCTCGATTTTGCTTTAAGAAGTCCGGATCGTTTTTCGCTAATGGAAAATCATAGCTTTCCGGACCCGGAATATCCATTTTTGCTCTTTCGCGACGCCATTTTAAAAAATCCCAAAAATCATTTTCCTCGTATGAATGGACATTCTTGAACCCGCTATTGGTATGGTGGGGTTTTCCCGCCGAGGGGGTTTGAGCCGTGCAGTTTAAGGCCGACAGGCAGATAGCAAATATCGCCATAAATCTAAATCCGTTAAATATATTGAACATAGGGATACCATTACCTGTACTTTATCCTGTATTTTTTCACCACAGAGAACCCAGAGATCACAGAGGCGAGATTCTTTATTATTGCAATTATCACCTATTTTCTTTTTCTGTGTGTGCACTGTGCCTCAGTGGCAAACAATCAATATTTCATCATTTCTCATAATCTGGAACCACAATACTTACAAAATTTGGCGTCAATATCATGTCCCTCGGCGCTGCATTCCGGGCAGGCCTGAGTGGAGATCTTTTGTTTAAACGCTTGCGCCAACTCTACCGTTACGATTCCGGTCGGAACGGCGATAATACCGTAACCAATAATCATGATTAGCGCCGAAAGCAACTGACCCAGGTTGGTCTTGGGCGATATGTCTCCGTAGCCCACTGTTGTCAGCGTAACAATCGACCAGTAGATGCTTTTGGGTATGCTGGTGAAACCGTCTTTAGGATCTTCGATAAGATAGATCAAGGATCCGAAAATGGTCACCAGCGTCAACACCACAATTAAAAAAACGGTGATTTTGCGACCACTGGCGCGCAAGGCCTGGGTCAGCATCCGGGCCTCACCCAGATACTGCACCAGTTTAAGAATTCGGAAAATTCGCAGAACCCGCAGTATCCGGATAACCAGCAGATACTGGGCTCCCGGAATGAATATACTTAAATAGGTGGGCAGAATCGCCAAAAGGTCGACCACACCGAAGAAGCTGGTGGCATAGGCTAGCGGTCGTCCAACACTCACTAATCGCAAAAGGTATTCGATGGTAAATAAAATCGTAAAAAACCACTCGCCGAACAATAAAATAGAACCGTATGGCTTTTGGATCGTGCTGACACTATCGAGCATGACCAGCACGACACTGGCCAATATGGCCAGAATCAATAAAACATCAAACCATTTGCCGGCGGGTGTATCAGCTTCAAAAATGACTTCATGAACCTTCAGCCGCCATCGGTTGCCTGCACCCTTTTCTTTCATTGCTGTTTTACCTGATAGCCTTTATTCTTTAGCAAATCGACCACGCTTTCCGGACCCACTAAATGGCCGGCGCCCACCACAAAAAGGACGTTTTTATTTTTCCGCAGGGCGCCTTCAATTTGCTCAACCCAGTTTTTATTTCGCTGAATCAGCAGGCGGTCATGCAGGTGCGGATAATCCCTGAAACTCTTAGACAACAATTCATGGAGTTTATCCGCATCCCCATCTTTCCATGACTTGACCAGATCCCCGGCCAACTCATTGACGACCTCCAGGTCATTTAAGGTCTGACTTAAAAAATCGTACTGATCCTGTTCAGCCATGTTGCCCAGCAGGTTTATCTGAAACGCTGCGGGTTCCAGAAAACCGATCTCTTTGCCATCGGCGCTGGCCTTATTAAAAAAGTAAACATCAATACCATAATTGGGATTATATCCCATCCGCTGAAGTTCAAGTGTTGTCAGGGTCAATGCCACAAACCAGGGCTTGAACCGGGAGAATTGTTCTAACGGCAGGCCGATTTCGCTCATTTTCTTCTCGAGTTGCTGCCGGGTGTTTCCATCCAGATTCTGAAGCAGGTTTTGCTCGGCCGGATAAATGCCCAGCTCCAGCAGTTTGGCCTGCACGCCCGGCGTCTGCAGAGCTGCAATATCGGTTTCAAAAATGATGGCCCGGCTGTCGGCATAAGCGTTTTCGATAGCAGCCGCCAAAGGGTATGCGTTCGGCTTGAGAAGATGCAGGGAGCCCAACAGGTAAATTTTATTCGACTGGGTGTTAACCGTCCACAGGCAGCTTCGGGTGGCCTGCTGAACGGCTGCGGTCTTTGCCTGCAAATCGAATGCGCTCGTAATGAAAAATGCCGGCAGAAAAAAAACAAACCATACAAGGCTTAATTTAAAATTTAAAAAGCGTCGCTTTAACATGCCGTTTCCTTCCCGGCGCCGCTATCCCCACGGCACGCAGTTTCATTGGTTTTATTCCCATTCCTGCAGGATCTCATTCACCATCTTGCCATCCGCCTGTTTGCCAAAGTGCTTCATTATTGAACCCATCGCCTGCATTTTGTTCTTGTATTCGGAAAAGTCAATGTTGTTCCCGATCCAGGCCATGATCTCTTCACGAGAGGCCATTTTGGGCAAATACAATTGAAGGATGTTGAGATAATCTGAAGATTCTTCATTTTTGGCCTCCAGCACCGTCCGCTCGGATTTTACCAGTCCCTGGACGATGCCGACAATGTCATCATTGGTAATCTCTTCTTTGGTTTTGAGGCGTGTCGATTTTTTGCCGCTTTCCAGGGTGATGGGAACGGTCAATTTGGGGAATTCAGCCATAATTTGTCGGATGGCGCTGCGGGCCTCTACGTCTTTTTTCAGCATGGACTGTTTCAGATCGGCTTTCAGTTTATCCAGTAAAGATGAGGACATATCCGAATTCCATCCGTATTTTTGGGTTTGGGTCTCACTCATTGGCCTCTCCTCTGTAATCCGGTTTCTATTAAATAATTCAGGGGACCGCATAAATGCGTTGTTTAGTCGATAAATTTCGGGGGCAGCGGCGGTTCGGTTTCGATCGCCTTCCCGGGTAAAATGATAACAGTAGAAGTCCCATGGGCCAGGATCTTTCCGGTCTGATCGAGCACCTCTGCTTCGGCGTATCCAAGGGTCCTGCCAAGTTTAATCTGGCGGCCGCTGGCAATTAATTTGCCGGATACCCCCGGTGCCAGGTAGTTTAATTTCAAATCAACGGTGGTCAGGCCGGCCGTCTGGTCTTTGATCCCGAAGTAAACCGCCCAAAATGCGGCTGCATCGATGATAGAGGAAAACACACCGCCGTGGACCGTTCCAAAGGGCTGCAAATGCTTTTGGGTCAGATCGATTTCAAGAGAAGAATAGCCGATGCCCGCATCCACCAACTTCATGGACAGCAATTCAAAATACGGGCTGGTGCTAACCATTTCACTGACTCGCTTTATGAATTCGGGATTGGGTTTTTTCATGTTTATGTGATTCTTTCATAAATAAAAAAGTTATACGGTTCAGCTCCTTCAACCTGAATCGATTCTGATTGTTTCACAAAAAATTCCGTCAACGAAAAATCCGGAAAATAGGTATCTCCGGATATTTCTCTGGGAATCACCGTTAAATAAATACGATCCGCCAGGGGAAGCGCTTCGTGATAGAGTTGACCGCCACCACAAATAAAGGCTTCCTTCTCATCTGCCGGACAGCATTTTATGGCCGTTGCAAGATCATGGGCCACCAGGCATCCTTGAGCACGGTAATCCTTTTGCCGGGTAACGATGATATTGGTTCTGTCACGGAGGAGATGATCGAGAGATTCAAAGGTTTTTCTCCCCATAATCACCGCATGCCCCAGGGTGATTTTCTTAAACATCTTCTGCTCCCCCGGAATTCTCCAGGGAATATCCCCTTGCTGGCCGATGACGCGATTCTTAGCCATCGCCGCAATTATTGAAATCCGCATTTAGACTTTTGCTCCTGACTTACAGACAAACTCACCGCAGGGACGCAGCGTTCGCAGAGCGTATTTATTTTGGGCCTGTTTTCTAAGCGGGAAAAACAGGACGAACAATCTGCCCTGCGGGCAATTGCCGTAATCGTCTTACAAAGCCGTATCTATTTTTTATAGCATATTTATGGTCGCTTAGCAGCTGAGAAGTTTTTCCTCTGCGATCTCTGCGTCTCTGCGGTGAATACGCTCTGTTTATCAGATACCGCTTACGAGGTAGCGGCTACACATAACCTCCATTGACGTGGATTATCTGCCCGGTAATCCATCTGGCGTCGTCGCTGGCCAGAAAAAAAACAACGTCCGCTATATCTTCCACTTTACCAATACGGCTGAATGCAGCCATTTGAGCCATCTGTTGAAGCTGTTCTTCTGTTTTCCCCTCTCGCAAAAGCTCAGTGTCCACCGGCCCCGGAGAAACCGCATTGACGGTGACCTGCCGTTCCCCCATCTCTTTGGCCAGCACCCGGGTGAGCTGATCAACAGCCGCTTTGCTGGCCGCGTAAATCGAATATCCGGGCAGCATCATTCGCGTAACGGCAGAAGAAATATTGATGATCCTTCCACCATCGGAAATTCGATGGGCGGCTTGCTGACAGGCAAAAAACGGCCCCTTGACATTGATGGCAAACAGTCGATCAAATTCATCTTCTTGGGTGTCTGCAACGGTTCGGGTGATGCGGACCCCGGCATTGTTTACCAGAATGTCCAGCCGGCCAAAATGCGCAAACGTCTGTTCAAAAAGCTGCTGGATGCCTTCAATTCTGGAAACATCCGCCTGTAGCGCAACGGCTGTGCCGTCGCCGGTCGTAATCGCGGCAACGATTTCTTCAGCTTTGTCTGAACTGTTGAAATAATTGATGGCGACGGAAGCACCCTCCCGGCTCAAGCGTTCAACCACCGCACGGCCGATTCCGCGGGATGACCCGGTCACCAGCGCAACTTTACCTGACAGTTTTTTGAGACCCATTTGTATCTCCTTTTATTAACGCAAATTCAGTTCAAAATAGGACGGATTATTAAGGGGATTATACCGATACGGTTTTATTGGCCGAAAACCCAGCGAGTGATACAGCGCCTGCGCTGCTGTCATGGATTCAATGGTGTCAAGACGCATGCGCTCATAGCCACTCGTGCGCGCCTGGTCAATGACGGCCTCTGCCAGCGCCCGCCCAATTTTTCGGCTGCGATAGCCGGAGACGACGTAAAGCCGCTTCATTTCACAAATCATTTTGTCAAGGGGGCGCAGGGCCACGCACCCAAAAATTTCTTCTTTAATTTCAGCCAGAAGAATACAGCCTTTTGGCGGCGCATACGCTCCGGGAAGCGTCTCCAGCTCGTGGCTGAATCCCTGAAATTCAAGATCAAAACCCAAAGCGTCTGCATATTGCTGAAATAGTTGGCGTGCCCGTAGATAATGATCTTTGGTTTGCGCGTGGATGATTCGGATCATTGCTTGCTCAATGTTATAACTTAAATTCTTTTCTAATGCCTGAGTAAAGTTAAATGCCCCCATATACAAGTGAGCTAAATTTACGAGTGATCTAAAGTGCCTAAAGTTGGGGAATTCTATCATTTAAATATAAAAAAGATGGAACAACACGCGGCGCAAGCGCCTGCGCTGCACGAGCGACACCAGAACTTTAGGCACTCTAGATCAATTTAGCTCACTTTAGTCACTGATAGTTAAGACCCTCCACGATATATTTAGGCGCTGAAATCCATTCTAGCTGGAAAGGGTTTTAAACAGGCTTAAATAATCCTCCTTGGCCATGGGTCGCGGATTATCGATATTGCTTCCGTTCTTAAACGAGTTGACCGCCAGTTCTTCCAAGTCCTTTTCTTGAACTCCCAGGGAATCGAATTCGGGCAGATGAACATCGCTGGCCAGTTTTTCTACAGCTTTGACGGCCTGGCGGGCGGCTATGTCAACATTTTCATCGGACAGCCCCATCGCGGCGGCAATCCGTGCATACCGCTTCTTGCAGTATTCCATGTTGTATGCCATCACCGCCGGCAAGACAACGGCATTGCAAACCCCGTGGGGGGCGTCATATTTTCCACCGAGCGCTTCAGCCACGCAATGGACGGCGGCAACATCGGAGTGGCT
>JBFFCW010000143.1:0-9042 GCA_041559695.1 Desulfobacterales bacterium | reverse complement strand
GCCGCCCATCTGCTGGAACCCCGCATCAATATACTTATTTTGACCGGGTCACCTATTGCCGGGCGCTTTTCGTTTCCCGAGCAGATCGATTTTGTGCGAATCCCGGGAATGATAAAAAAAACCAACGATGAGTATCTCCCGCTTTCGATTAAAATTAACGCCAGACATGCGTTGGATATCCGCAAAAATATTATCACCGCCACCGCTAAAACCTTTCAGCCGCAGCTTTTCATCGTGGACAAAGAACCCCTCGGGCTGCGTAAAGAGGTGCTGCCGACCCTCAAGTGGCTGCAGCGCTCGCGTCCCGATACCCGGGCTATCTTAGGACTCCGGGACATCATGGATGACGCCGCCACGGTTAAAAAAGACTGGCAGGAAAAAGGCGTGTACGAAATTTTGCAGAACCTGTACGCTGAGATATGGGTATACGGCAAACGGGAATTTTATAATCCGATCGAAGAATATGATATCGCGGAATCGATCAGTCAAAAAATTTACTTTACGGGATATATACCGCGCAAGATTCCCGGCCCGGAGGCGGTGCGAAATATCCGCAAAGAGCTCGGCGTCAAACCCGATGACAAACTCGTCGTTGTGACAACCGGCGGCGGAGGCGATGGATATGTGGTCATGCGCACCTATGTTTCCATGCTTGAATCGGCTGCAAAACCGCTGCCGTTCAAGAGCGTATTGATTACCGGACCGTTTATGCCCAAGAATAAACGCAGAAAGATTTTCAAACGTGCCAGAAAGCAGGGTGTGCGCGGCTATCATTTCTATCGGCAAATGGAAAAAATTTTTGCGGCCGCCGATTTGGTGGTCTGCATGGGGGGCTACAATACGCTTTGTGAAATTTTGAGCCAGGGGACTCCCAGTGTCGTTATTCCCCGTGAGACACCGCGCAAAGAGCAGCTGATTCGGGCCCGGGCATTCAAACGCCATAACCTGGTCGATTACATCCCGTGGGGCGAACTATCTCCGGAAATTTTACAGGAAAAAATTCTGTCCTTTCTGGAAGCTCCCGAAACCTATCTGGAGGCGATTTCGCAATTTCGCATGACCGGAATTGAGACCATGCAGCAGCGCCTTCACGAATTCAGGTCCAAAAAGTCATGAATTCCCCTCCTCGACCTGTTTTAGGAATGATCCTGAAGGGTTATCCCCGGATTTCTGAAACGTTCATCTCCAATGAAATCCGCCTGCTTGAAAAACTGGGTTTTCCCATCCACCTGTTTTCGATGCGCCGGCCCCGGGAAAACTTTACGCATCAAAGTGTAAACCAGATTCAAGCAGCCGTCGATTATCTGCCCGAAACCCTATTGAAACCGCTGCCGCGCCTGCTGTACCATAATTGCCTGCTGGCGGCTCGTCGGCCCCGAATCTATGCCCGGGCTTTAAAAATCGCATTTCAACGCTTTTTAAGAACGCGCAAATCGGCTACGCTCAAGCATCTTTTTCAGGCAGGTTATCTGGTCCAGCGGTTGATGCCTGACCGCCGGATCATTCATTTTCACGCCCATTTTGCCCATTCACCGGCATCGGTAGCCATGTTTGCGAGCATATTCAGCGGGCGTCCCTTCAGCTTTACCGCCCATGCCAAAGATATTTACACCTCGGATCCCAGACAGCTGAAGGAAAAAGCGGCGCTGGCAAAATTTGTGGTCACCTGCACCGAATACAATCGGCGGTATCTAATGGCGCTTTGTGACGGCGAGCCGCCTGAGATTCATCGGATTTACCACGGCATTGATACCGGGCTGTTTTCGTTGAGCCCCGAGGGCTTATCGAAAGCTGAAACGCCGTATCGAATTCTGACCGTCGCCCGCCTGATTGCCAAAAAAGGATTGCCCACGGTCTATCGCGCCCTGAAAATCTTGCAGGACCAGGGAATTGTTTTCAAGCATACCCTCATCGGTGATGGCGAAGATCGCGAAAAAATTTTATCCATTATTAAAGATCTGGGTTTAACTGCCCACACTCGGTGGCTGGGCACACAGTCCCATGAAGTGGTTCGGGATTATTACAAAAGGGCTCATCTGTTTGTACTGGGTTGTGAAGTGGCTCCCAATGGCGACCGGGATGGAATTCCCAATGTCCTATTCGAAAGTATGGCCATGGGGGTGCCGGTGGTGGCCACTAACTTATCCGCCATTCCCGAACTGGTGGAAACTGAAAAAACCGGTCTGCTGGTTGATCCCGGGTTTCCCGAGAAAATGGCTGAGGCCATGCTGCGGATGCTGACCGATGCAAGCCTCAGAACCAGAATCATATCTGCAGCCCGACAACGGGTTGTTCACGATTTTGACAACCAGCCACTGATACGCGATTTAGCCGCCGTTTATCGCAAAGAAATTGAAGCGTTTCAGCACGTGGCCGCAGGCGAAACCGCATAAACCGGAATCCGGTTGAAACGACGCCAGTAAACCTCGGCGCGCCCATAAATTTGAATTTTACGATCCTTACGGGATGGCCGTACGCACGATTATGGAAAACGATGAACCATGGCTTGACATCTAAGTCTTCGATTTCTATACTTTTTGAAATAACATGGATTATGCCGCGAGATGACGAACGCTGAAGATTTGTTGCGCCGGAGAGCTCGATTGGATGGGAGGATAAATGAGGATTCTATCGCTGTTTTATGGACATGATGCCAACTGTGCACTGCTGGAAGACGGTGAGGCTGTTGTTGTTTTAGAAAAGGAACGGTTGACCAGAATAAAACACGACCAGGGATTCATGGATATCGAACCGATCCTGGACGCTTACGGCTGGGAGCCTGACAGCATTGACGTCGTCGTAATTTGCCCCCGGGTAAGACCGACCCTGGATGGCCGGCTGTACCGGTGGGAGCTCCAGGGGGAAACCTATGAGGCGAACCCTGATTATCTGCAGGACGGCTGGGTGGGCCCGGCTGAATACCGTTACAGCCGGCATCGCGTCAAATTGTTCGATCGCTGGTATGATTGCTACGCTGTTGACCATCACCTGGCCCACGTGGCCGGCGCCCTATTTACCGCACCATTTGAAGACGCATGCCTGCTGACTGCAGACGGTGGGGGTGACTTCAGGATGTGTGCCCTGGCCTATGGCAGCGGCAACAAGGTCCCGCAGATCGAATACGGCTGGGGTCATGAAGGCGAAGGCCGCCTGCAGCTGAACATCGGCCGGACGTGGGCCTCCATCGGTGAATATAATTTCGGAATGAACCGCCTGGAAGGTGCCGGCAAACTCATGGGGCTTGCCAGCTATGGTACACCGCGCGAAGAGATCATCGACACGTTGAGGCAGCAGATTCTGTACCATCCGTTTTCACCGTACCCGAGGGATGAATCCGGACAGCTCAGGGTCCTGCAACTTGATCCCCGGAGCCAATTTGCGCAGGACGTATGCGCATCTTTACAGGTGCTGACCACCGAATTCTACCTGGAAGCAGCCGCCCGCGTAAAATCCTGGCACCCTTCGAAGCACCTGGTTTTAACCGGCGGTTGCTCGATGAATTGCATCGCCAATACGGCTGTTCATAAGAGCGGTTTGTTTGAAGATACCTGGGTGCCGGCCCAGCCCCATGATGGGGGTATCGGCCTGGGACAGGCCCTGTTTGTCTGGCACCATGTTCTGGATCGGCCCCGGGTGCCGAAAGCATGGAGCCCTTATCTGGGGACCGACGTCGGCGACATGTCCACCGATGTTATCGTGGATATCATCCGATTTCTGGAAGCCGGAAAAAGTGTCGGCCTATGCTATGGTCGTGCCGAATCGGGACCCCGTGCACTGGGGCACCGCAGCATTCTTCTTGATCCGAGAATTCCCGACGGCAAAGATCGTCTGAACCAGCGTGTAAAAAATCGCGAATGGTACCGTCCGTTTGCGCCGATGGTGCTCGGGGATTGGGGTGTGCCCAGCAAGTACATGTCCTACATCGTGCCGACCGATGCCGAGCAGGTGCCGGCAGTCACTCAGGTGGACGGCACCAGCCGGCCCCAGGTTGTCGGTGACCGGGACGATCCCTTTATCCGGAAATTATTGACGGCCTGGCGGGACAAGACCGGCTGCTCCCTCCTTTTGAACACGTCTTTTAACTGTCAGGAGCCGCTGGTGGATACCATCGAGCAGGCCCGGGCGACCTGGAAGCGCACCGAACTCGACGTGCTGGTCACCCCCGAAGGCATCGAGGTGGACAAAACCGGCGCCCAGGAAATCCAGCCGCAAGCCACCTTTAAAAACGCCTCCCTGCGGGCTTCTTCCGGATGAAAATCTGTTATTATACACCGTTTAAACCCCTATCGCATTCCCACCCTTCCGGTGATTTAGTGACGGCAACCGGTATTTTCTCCTATCTGAAAAACCGGGGCCATCAGGTGATTCCGATGAGTGACTTACGGTGCCGCTGGATTTATTGGCAACCATGGCGCTGGGCCCGGTTGCTGCTGGAGACCCGACATGTGGTTCGACAAAATTCCGGCAAAGGTATGGACCTGTGGCTTACCTATCACAGCTATTATAAAGCGCCGGATCTTCTGGGGGCGCTGGCCGCCAAACGGATGGGTATCCCCTATGTTATCTTTCAAGGTATGTATTCCACGAAACGCCGGCGTGCCTGGAAAACACGCCCCGGATTTTATCTGAACAGACATAGCCTTTGTGCCGCCCGGCATATTTTCGCCAATAAAAAGCTTGATTTGCTGAATTTGAAACGCCTCGTCCCGGAACATAAAATCACCTATATTGCACCGGGTCTGATACCGGGTGATTTCAACTTTGATGCCGGCGCCCGGGACGAGATCCGGCACACCTTGAATTTAGGCGATGACCCGGTGGTTTTTTCGGCAGCCATGTTTCGGCCGGATGTCAAAACCGAAGGCCTGAACTGGGTGATTCGGACCTGCAGTGAGCTTTACAGGCGGGGCAATCCGCTGTGGCTGGTTATCGCCGGAGATGGCAAAGAAAAAAATAAACTCAAACAGCTGGCCGATGCGCATCTGCCGCAGCGGACTCGTTTTGTCGGCAACATCGCCCGCAGCGAGATGTACCGATATTACAGTGCCAGTGATCTGTTTGTTTTTCCAGGAATCCGGGAAGCTCTGGGTATGGTTTTTCTCGAAGCCCAGGCCTGCGGGCTTCCGGTGGTTGCTTTTGACAATGCCGGCGTGCCGGAGGCCGTAAAGGACGGTGTCACCGGTCTGCTGGTCGAGGCCTTTGACGCCAAAGCCTTTGAAGAAGCCATTGCGCGGCTTTTAAATGATATTGAGCTGCGTCGCAAGATGGGCCGGGCCGCCCAATCTTATGTTCGGCAGAAGCATGACCTGAATCGGAACTATCAAAAAATGGAAAGTGTTCTGCATGCCATTGTTCAAACACCGGCGAATAAAGATTGACATTGAGCGTCTATTTATCTCGATACGCCTTTGCTCCAATACTCCAATGCGTGAACGCTGGCAATTGACCTTATTTTAATTTTATAGTCTGAAAGAATCCTATTCTTATGGACAAAGAGAAAATTACGCGCTTTGGTCTCATTCGGCACGCCGAAACTTTATGGAATCGGGAAAGCCGAATTCAGGGGCATCGTGATTCTCCTTTGACCGCCAGGGGGAAAAAGGATGCCGATGCCTGGGGCCGCCGCTTAAGCGGCATCGCCTGGGACCGCATCTTCGGCAGTGATCTGGGGCGTGCGGTCGATACCGCCGCAATCATCAATCATCACCTGCAGATTCCGTTTGAAACCGATGCGCGGCTCAGAGAACAGGACTGGGGCAAATGGACCGCTAAACCGGCCGACAAAATTAAATATGAAGAATTGCACAAGCTGGATGAAGCCCAAAGATCCGGCTGGCAATTTCGCCCGCCGGGAGGAGAAGATCGCATCAGCGTGTGGCAAAGAAGCCACAATGCCCTGGTGGATGCGGCCCGTCAATGGCCCGCCAACACCATCCTGGTTGTCACCCACGAGGGGGTCATTAAAAATTTAATTTATCGCCTGGGCAATCGACTGTATGCGCCGGGTGAATCCGGTTGGATTGAATCGCGGCATTTGCATTGGCTGGTTATCAAAAACAGCGGGCTGCAGCTTGATCAAATCAATGCCTTGGCGCTTTCGTAATAACTTGTGAGATGACCGGATAACAATATGAAAATACTTACGATTCACGACGTCCGCAAAGAATATTTTGATTTGGACCTGAACGCCTATCAGCTGACTTTTGATGATGGGCTCTATTCTCAATTTTATTATTTTTCATTATTTAAAGATCATCCTGAAAAGCTTACCTATCTGATCACCACCTCCTTTATTAAGCCCGGCAAAATCAGAAAGACGATTGCCGGCCGGGATCTGCCGTATATAAAATCCAAAAAGTATATGCACCGGACTTTTGCCGAAGGCCGCTTCGATCATTTTATGAACCTGGAAGAGCTGCAGGAAGTCAGCCGGCACAAAAACGTGCAAATCGGGGCCCACAGTCATTTCCACGATGTGATTTTAACCCGCACCCATCCGCACAAACGAAAAGCGTTGAGTCCCTGGAAGCTCGAGCGCATCAAGGCAATTAAAGATATTTCTCTTGAAGAATTCAGTATCCGTTCCAAACTGGCTTTTAAAGGCGTCGAGGTTGTCGGCGGAAAATTGGTTGCCAGATCAGAAACTGCCTGGGAGGATTTTATCAAATATGATACCGAGCTTTGCCTGCGCTGGTTTGAACAGAATTTAAAAATACAGCCCAGGATATACGGCTTTCCATTCAACGAGTACAGTACCAAATTCGTTTTGATTCTTAAATCTTTCGGCTTTCAGCAGTTTTTTGCCGCCCGGCCCAAGAATAAAAAAGAAATTACCGGAAGAATTGATATTGACAGTTTAATTAGTGGTTTATAGCTTTGGCGCCGGGGCTTCCCGACGCCGGGAAACCGATTTGCACGAATTTTTCAAAAGCCCTTGAAATCCCTTCAAAGATGCTGTAATTCTAGCCGATTGTCGTGACGTCAATTCAAACTCAGAAAGGCATCTGATGAAAACATATTTCCTGGCCTCGGCCGGATGCCCGCGCCGAGCGGTCGATTCTCAAAAAATAGCGGATTATCTCGAAACCAATAATCTGGAATATACTCAGGATTTTAAACACGCTGATCTGATCATTGTCAGCACCTGTGCAGCCCTTAAATCAAGGGAGGATCTGTCCAAAACAGCGGTTACCTGGTATCAGGAACAAAAGCGTCAGGACGCCAAAATCGTTGTGGCCGGTTGCCTGGGTAAAATTAATCCGGAAGTCAAAAAGGAATTTGCAGAGGTGGCTTTTATTTCACCCAGAGAAATCGACACACTGGATGATCTGATTGCCGCCAAAGTACGCTTTAAAGATATTCCGGATCCCAATCAAATCGGAAGTTTTCCCTTGTTCCCGGATAAACGTGAACGCCAGGCCAAAGGGGATCGCCTCAATAAACGTCTGGATCTGGATTATGAAAAAAAGGATCTGTTTACCTTGCGTGTCGCCACGGGGTGCCTGGGCAACTGCAGTTATTGCGCGGTTAAATTTGCCGTCGGCGAACTGGAAAGCAAACCGATTGACGCCATCGTTAACGAATTTAAAAGCGGCCTGGATCAAGGATTCGAACATTTCGTGCTGATCGCCGGAGACGTCGGCTGCTATGGCGTTGACATTGGAACCTCGGCGATTGAATTGCTTTCAAAACTGTTTGCCGTTGAGGGAGCCTATAAAATCATCATTAAAGAGTTCAATGCGCAGTGGGTTGTAAAATATTTTCAAGATCTTTTAAAAATTTTCAAAGAAAATTATGAAAAGATCGATTACATCGTGGTTCCGGTGCAATCGGCCTCGAATCGAATGCTGCGCCTGATGAAAAGACCCTACACGATTGAAAATGTTAAAAAGTATTTGAATATTATTAAAGCCGAAGTGCCCGGTTTGCAGATTTCAACCCATATTATGGTGGGTTTCCCGGGAGAAACCGAGGAAGATTTCAAAGAATCCGTCGATTTTATTAAAGAATACGAATTCCCGTTCGTTGATATCTATGCTTATGATGACCGGCCCAACACCGCAGCCAGCCAGATGGCGGGTAAAGTACCGCAAAAAACCATCGCTCAGCGCGTTGATGCGGTCAAAAAAGTTCAAAAGCAAATTCTGTCCCAGTTAAATTGAAACCAAATGGTTTCAATTTAATGCCGCGACACAACTTTAGAAGCTATCGCAAGGATGTAGGTCACGTTCAAGGGCAAGGCGTCGATTCGGTTTAGAAGCGCAGCGTACACGGAGTACGTGAGCATTTTAAACCGGATCGCAACGCAGCCATTGGGCGTGAGATGCATCCTTGCGATAGCTTCTAAGTGAAGGCCGTGTCTGCGTCACAGTAATCCAGCCGAATTCCGCCCTTACACGCTTCAAGCGCACTTCCATGGATTTTGGGGTAAAAAAGGTACAAGCGCTGTTGTTTTTTAATCAAGGGCTGCAGCAAAGGATTTTGCCCAAAATAGTCCAGCAGGTCGGCTGGAAATTCCAGGCGGTCGGCGCTGAACTTATCAGCGTAAATCAACCCGAAATATGCGGCCAGTTCATCATCGCCGGGATCTTTGAAAGCAAAATCCAAAATTTTTACCCAGGTTCTGCCTTTTTTGACCAATACCGACAGAACCAGGAATCCTTTGAAAATCTTTTTGTCAGCCGAATAAATCTCTAAAGCCACATAATCGAACAGCTCGCTGACCAGTGAAAAATAATAGGGTTCCCATTCTGCTTCGGTCTTTTCATGTCTGGCCGATATCATCCAGCGGTAATTCAGCATCCAGTTAATGGCTTCAATTCCGCGAAAAAATCGCGGGCTTTTCAACTGTCTCCGGATAATCTGTCGCGCCTGAGCGTCAATCTGTGCAACCGCCTCATGTTCAAATGCCGGTTGTTTTGGCTTTAAACCGGCCAGCAGCTGTCGGTAAAAAATCTTCTTTGACCGCTGATAAAGCGCACCTTCACCCCGGCGGACATCGGAATTTAATTTTGACATTTCATCGGGATCCGTATCCAGTCT